>JBBSPK010000011.1:0-35731 GCA_038258875.1 Chitinophagales bacterium | reverse complement strand
CATTCGTAATAACATCAACAGGCAAAGCATTCTTTCTTCGTAGTGGATAACACCATCGATCTTTGCCAATATTTCCGGGTCTAACGTAAGGCTTGGAATAATCACAACAGTTTTGCCTGCCAGCCTGTTGGGAAAAGCAGATTTATACTGCGCCGGAAATTGCTGCTGCAATTGCTTAAACTCATATATCTCTTCTGAATTGTTTTGCATTTTTTGCATAAGGAATCGGCAACCGCCCTACTGAAATGTAAGAAAAATTTTGGCAGTCATAATGTATAAATTTGAAAATAATTAAAAGAATGGGAAAGCCAATTTCAATTGAGCGATAAAAAAAGTCAGGTAAACTAACTACAATTTTTTGATTTAAGGTATTCAAAAACATCATCTATATCAATAACAGGTTTCCCCCTAACATCTCCATTATACCAATATATCCATGCGTCTGTAATGCTGCCGTCATCCTTGTAAACGCCCGTTAATTCTCTGCGATATAAAATTGGTTCGTCTTGTGCTGCAATTAATCCTTCATACTCATCCAATTGGCAGAACACCCATGAAAAGTCATCTTCTTTATTCAGGCTGTATAATTCACCTTTTATGAAAGTGTTTTCACTAGTCGGTGTTGCAATAAGTTCAGTTCCCGAATCTCTAAAAGTCCCGTTAACTTTTCCCATAGAAACGAAACTGAAAAACCGGGCCAGGTATTCATATGCCTGTTGGTGAAAACCTGTGCGAAGAGAACTGTAAACAAAAAGTTGTAAAGAAGATGGCGATTCCATTTTTAAAAAAATTATTTTACTAAATTATATTTTAAAATACAATGTTGACAATGCCGGCTAAAAATGAATGAGATTCGGCGTAAATTATTTCCTGTTGCAAATGTATACAAGAATGAAAAAAGATCCCATGACTAAAAGTATTCCAAATAATGATTAAAGTCATGATAAATTTATTTCACTATCCGTTTTTTGGCTTTCAGTTTTTCCCACAAACTGGAGTTGGCTTTTATGGGATAGTGAAAAATGAAACAGGCCGGCAATAAGTTTATATCTTAAACTGATGGCACCTGTTTCATAACAATAATCTCTCTTTAGTTTAGCATGCTGGTTCGAAAGACACGAGCCATGATGACGTAAGACCCGGATGGGAAACAAAATATAGCAACATGAAATATGGCGGATGTGTTTATATTATCACTAATCAATACAATAAAGTTTTATATACAGGTGTAACTGCCGACTTGCGGGCAAGAATTTTGGAACATAAAACAAAATTTTACCCGAAGAGCTTTACTGCGAAATATAATTGCAACAAGATTGTGTGGTACGAAACATTCCATCGGATTGAAGAAGCGATTGAAAGAGAAAAACAGGTTAAAGGTGGCAGCAGGAAAGATAAGGAAGCGTTGATAAAAAGCCTGAACCCAACATGGAAAGATTTGTGGGAAGAAATTCAGGATTTGTAATGTAGCGCACGTCACTGCGGGGAGGCACGGACTCACGTGATTGTAAGGAAGCACGCACTCACGTCATTGCAAGGAAGCACACACTCACGTCATTGCGAGGAGGCACGACGAAGCAAACTTATATAGGAGCAATCTTTATAAAATGCTAACATAGAAGAAGGCGTGTGTAATATAAGATTGCCACGCCGCCGATGCGTTCATTGTAACGACAGACTTTATCCTGGCGGCTCGCAATGACGAGTGCAAGCGGCTCGTAATGACGGGTACCGCGACCTACGTCTGTTGAAAATAAATAGTTGTTGAATTAAAGGCAATAATAAATTTAGAAACACAGCCACTGCTCCATAAACAGTTTATTTTTAAAATGAAAATTAGCCAGATATGAAAGACATTTTTGAAAGAGACAAAACCGGAGACACTATAAGTATTACTGACCCTGACTATCCTAAGATATTTGACGTGATACGCAGGGCAACGAAAAAAACAGCAGCGCTAAACAATTTGATAACGGATGATTTTGATGAGATAAGAGCTGCATTTAGTGATTTGATTGGAAAAAATTTAGATAAAAGCTTTGCGATGATACCACCTTTTTATACCGACTTCGGATTGAATATAGAAATCGGTAAAAACGTATTCATAAACCATGCCTGCACCTTTATGGACAGGGGCGGTATTAAAATTGAGGACGATGTATTGATTGGTCCGAAGGTAAATTTGATTACGACAGGTCATCCAATGCAATTAGAAAATCGCAGAAGCACTATTTCCAAACCTATAGTTATAAAAAAATACGCCTGGCTAGGCGCAAACGTAACCGTTATACCCGGTATTACTATTGGCGAAAACGCTATTGTAGCAGCCGGTGCAGTAGTAACGAAAGATGTACCGGCAAATACTATTGTTGCTGGAGTTCCAGCTAAAGTCATTAGAAATTATATAGAACCAAATAGTCAAACATAACAAAACTTATGGCTATTTTTTTACAGCAACAGTTAATCCAGCCATCCTGAAATATCAAACATCTGGAGGGAGGATTGATTAAATTGTTACAGTTAGGATAATAGGCACATGCGGAGGCTGTTCCAACAAAGGGGTATCTTTATAAATAATCTACCACCCGTTTAATTTTACCGCTTTCATCCCATTCGTACAGAGAAACTGTTGTATATTTTTCATTTTTCCCACTGGAAATAATTTCTCTGCTGGTAGTATATTCTACTATTAAAATATTTTGTTTTTCAATATAATTAACAAGTGAAATTGTCACATTCCTGGTTTCTCCCAAATGAGACAGATAACCATTTCGTAAATCATTTTTCCCATGGAATATAAATTTTTTGTCGGCTGAAAGTACATGCTCGTAGTATAAAGTATCGGAATAAAAGTTAAGAACATTTTCTACGTCGGCGCTGGTTGCATCTTGCTGCATACTTTTTTGCCTGGCCTGTAAGTACGCTTTAATTATATTTAAGTTTGATTTTATACCACATGAAGTATTTTGGGCACGGAAACCATAACTACAAATTGAAAAAAATAAAAGAAGAATTTTCATAAAAATGTTTTAGAGCTGTTTTGAACTTCAATTTAATGTTCATTATTTAAGTAGCATCATATTTTTACATGGAAGGTAAAAAGCAAGATCATTAATTTTGCAAGCAAATTTTTTGTTTGGTATTTTTAACCGCTTTTACAAAAATCAAACTGCCCGCGTGTACCATCTTCCTCAACGAAAAGATTCCAACTGCCTTAACTGCGGCGCGGATGTGACTGGAAAGTATTGTGCTAATTGCGGACAGGAAAATACTGAGCCACAGGAATCAGTATGGCATCTCGTTCTTCATTTTTTTAATGATGTTACTCATTTTGACGGTAAGTTTTTTTCTTCCCTTGATGCAACGTTTCTATCAATTCAAGTGTTATCGATTGAAAGCACCAAGTCCTTCAGCGACAGAGTGGGTTCGACAAATACCTGAACTATCTGATATAAGCGGCTTAAACAATTGGACAGACATTTGCGACCATTACAAACTCCATCATAAGGGCAATTCTGCAAGACGAGTTTTGCAAACTTGGGTTCAAAGAAACAAACCTAATTGGGTACCGGTTCCTAATGCGTGAAAGGGGAACAAGTCGCTAACTGGCGCAGATATGCGGCACAGCTTTTGTGTGATAGGGTATCTGTGCAGCAAAAGTAACATCACTCCCCCGCTGTTGGCGCACATTTCTACTTGTGCCATTTAGCTACCATTTTAAAAAAGTTAAGTTTACAATTGTAAGTGTTACCATAGCAAAACACCTCAAATAAATTATACTACAATTATATTAAGCAAGGCAAGTAACAACAGGCACACATTTTATTTCGTGCATGCTCAAAACCCGGGTAGCGAAAAGCCGGTGGACTCTTTACATTTTTTCAATTTCCAATTTGATAAGCGGTACCAGTTTTCTAACATTAGTTTGTAGTTTTCTTTTTCTAAAAAACCTGTGTATGAAAAATTTTTATTTGGGCTTACCAGGACTTTTAACTTTGTTAAGCACTTTTTCTTTTTCGCAAGTGCCGGTCGTTATTGATCTTCATGCTGCAGTTACCAGCGGTAATATTGAAGTCTTTAATCGAGATCTTACCCCGATAGATGAAGCATCTTATAAGGGTATCCGGTTGAGCAAGGATTTCGGAGAAGGAATTGCCTGGTTAAAAGACGTGGATTTTTCAAGTGGTATTTTAGAATTTGATGTAAGGGGTGAAGATGTAAAACAACACAGTTTTGTAGGTATAGCTTTTCATGCCAAAGACGATTCTACATTTGATGCAATATACCTGCGGCCGTTTCATTTTAAAGCCAAGCATGATTCCTTGAAAAACAGGCAAATTCAATATATATCTTTGCCGGATTTTACCTGGAGAGTTTTGCGGCAGAAGTTTCCTAATAAATATGAACACTCGATTGAGCCGGCTCCTGACCCAAATGCCTGGGTAAGGGTTCGCATTGTTATAAAGGATTCTACAGTCTCAACTTATATTAATGGTAATAAAGAGCCAAGCCTGGTTGTTGAAAAAGTAACCCAACTTAATCATGGTGCAGTCGGCTTCTATGTAGCGGATACTTCGGGAGGAGATTTTGCCAACCTTACTATTACAAAAACGAATTAGCAATCAACTGTAACGAATCCTGGCGACCCTATATACGATATTTCCGGAACAGGAATAATAACGGAATAGTTCCGGTATTTCGTTTAACCTTTATCGTTATAACCTCAAATTAACATACTATAAAACCAGGGTAAGCCGCGTATCATTTTTGCAGAAAGAAATTTTAGGCAGCCAATTCCTTTGAAAGTCTTTCAATTAAGGCTATTTTTTCCTCATTAAGGGAGTAAAATATTTGTTTACCCAGCCTGCTGCTTTTTACAATGCCGGCCTTACGCAAAATGGCAAGGTGTTGTGATATTACTGATTGTTCCACTCTCAGCTTAATGTACAAGTCCGTGACATTAATTGATTTTGATTCATCAATTACATGAATGATATGATGCCTTAACTTATGGTTTATAGCCCGCAAAATTAATGCTGCTTTAAGAATGTTGTAATAGTCAATGGGGTATCTGTCTTCGTTAACCTGTGGTATTAGCATAGTCATATTGCCTGTTGTTAAAAGGAATCATAGCACAGGAATATCGTAAGATAATGTTATTTTAAACATATAAGTATTTAAATTGAAAGATGGCTTTATTAAACTACCTTACACCTATCGCTAAGATTATCCCCTTATTTGAATATACTTCACGGCCGCTAACCCCATTAATGTTAACCACCCTGGAGACTGCCTGTAGCAAACAGTTAAAAGGTGAACCTATAGGCCAGGCAGACCTGGACGGTTCCTTTATGGCTTTATTGAAAAGAGGGTTTATTGATGGCGAAATGAAAACTATTGCCGGAGGTTCGGAAGTTTTATGGTATGTTACAAATGCAGGAATCACTGCGTTAAATGCCTCTTCTAAAATGCCGGGCAGTGAAAACAAATAAAGTGTTTTGATTTTTTGCCTGCGACTTGTGTCAACTCCTCCATTTTCAGCAACACACTTAATTCAATCATCATCATCATCTCCTGCCATTTTATGGCCAAACCGCAAAATAATAAACTCAGCCGGTCTTACTACAGCCATTCCAATTTCAATATTCAACCGGCCATTATCAATATCATCCTGCGTCATAGTGTTGCCAAGGCCCACTCTTACAAAAAAAGCTTCTTTGGGTTTTGTCCCCATTAATGCGCCGTCTCTCCATTGCTGCATCAAATAATTTTCGATAAGTGACCGCACTTTGTCCCACGTATTTGCATCGTTCGGTTCAAACACAAATGATTCGGTAGCTTCTTTACAAGACTCCCCGACCATATTAAAATACCTGCGCACAGAAATATACCTCCATTCATTATCATTACCGGCAAGGGTGCGTGCACCCCAAATAATTGCAGGGCCCTTACCAGTAAAAGTCCTTATTACATTTATATATTTTCCTCCGGGATCATTGTTCAAATTTTCCTGGTCCTCCTGAGTCAATACATATTCCGGGCGAATGGCAGCATCAATATTTACATTTGCCGGGGCCTTCCACACACCCCTTGTGCTATCTGTTTGGGCATAAACGCCGGCAACAGCCGGTGAAGCAGGCAGGCGCATTTCAATTTGTTTAATTGCATTAATGGCGAGGGTATAATAATCATTATTTACAGACTGCAATTCCGATAGAGTTGCCGGCAAATCGCCGGCACCATTACTCACTATTTTTACCAAATCATCGGCTGTGTGAAACTCGATAATGGTATATAGCCGTGGAAAATAAGCCGCCGCATATTTTAAATAACCGGCATCGAGGTCAAGCGAACGTCTCAATAATGCAACATCTTTTTTCCATGCCGAAATATCGTTTGTATGGAATACATTTAATATGGTAAACCTGTCTTCCAGCGCCACACATTGTTCCATTACTTTTTTATAAAGAGAATAATAATTTTTATAGCTCTTTAAATTAATAGCATCCGGGAAAAGTAGCAGGGTAATTTCGTCAATTTTTTTTACGTGTCGCAACCCTCTTTTAAGATCAGTGACCTTTATAACACTACCACCTTTATAGTTCGCAATTGATACAATATAACACGGACCGCCACCATTAAGAAAAAAAAGCTGCACAGAATAATACATTAAATAGTGCGACCTGTTTTTTTGATTTATAGTGCCAACTACTGCGAGGTTGTTCCCATCATTTTCAAATGTGATCTCTATGCCTTTTTCCGGATCTGCAAGGCCAAAATGATCTTCATACTCTGCGAGTGATGTTATGCGAAACGGCTTATTTATAAGGTCACCTTCTTCATTCAATTGCGATTTTTGGGTATAGCCAATAAACGCAGGAATTGCAGTAGCAACAGATGCTACAGGCGCATGATTATTTGGAATTTCTTCAATATAAATTTCCGGGCTTATGTATTCTGGCATAAAGTAAATTTAAAAATCTGTTTTTGTTAATCGTCACTAAGTTATTATCAATGATTAAAAATAATACATTGGTAGTGTAAAAAAAATCGGGGATGCCCTGGCAAATAAAGAAGTTCTCAAAAATATTGAATGCCTTTCTTTAAATGCCTGATCTTAGCAAGTAAAGCATCTTTGTTATTCTTTCAACCCCCGGCACCGGTTATATAATCACTAATTTTCCCACCAATAAAAAACTTCGCAAAAAATTGTCCAAATTAATTCCACGGATTCGTCATGGTAGTATCTATTCATTTAAAAACAAAAAAAATCATGAAAGAGTACTTATTATTATTGAGAGGCGGTAAACCAATGTCAGAAAAGACTGAAGCTGAAGGCAAAGCCGAGATGGACGCATGGGGGAAATATATGGGCAGCCTGGGCCAAAAAGGCCAATTGGTGGGCGGCCTTCCCCTACAATCCGGCGGTTCAGTAGTATCAGCAAATGGCACAAAAACTGAACCCGTTAAATCGGCCAAAGAAGGTATAGTTGGCGGCTACCTCATTGTAAAAGCAGATAGTCAGGAACAGGCAAATGAAATTGCCAAAGATTGCCCGCACATTGCCAACGAAGGTAACATAGAAGTGAGGGAAATTGCACCCATGCCTGCTATGTAATTTTTAAAAAGGTTCTTCACTTATGCAGGCTATTTTTTGTTGACGGGGTATGGAATTTATTATTTGGGCCCACATAATCCGGAAAATTTTAAAATATTGACCCCGGATTTTGTCGGTAATCTCCGCAACAATATAGCCTGCATTTGCATGTTGTTTACCTTTCGGGCAGTATCATTGATGCAAACCACGGTTAGGCTTGGACGCAGGTGTTCCTGGAACTTTGCTGAATGATTTTAAAGGCACCGGTGAGACAGGAAAACTACCGAATGGTCTCAATAGCAAGAGCTGCTAACTATTCAACCGTTCTTTCAAATCGAGGCCGAATTTCCGGGCATAGTCTTGTGCAACGTCATATCCTGCATCCGCATGACGTATTACACCAAGACCGGGATCGTTGCGTAATACACGGCTAAGCTTAGATGCAGCGTCATCCGATCCATCGGCAACTATAACCATACCTGCATGTATACTATATCCCATCCCTACCCCACCTCCGTGGTGCAGGCTTACCCAACTTGCGCCCCCGGCGGTATTTAATAATGCATTTAGAACAGGCCAGTCTGCCACAGCATCACTCCCATCCAGCATGGCTTCTGTTTCCCGGTTAGGGCTGGCGACGGAGCCGGTATCCAAATGATCGCGGCCAATAACAATTGGTGCTTTCACCTTTCCTGCTTTTACGAGTTCATTAAAAGCAAGTCCTGCTTTTTCCCGATCGCCCTGCCCTATCCAGCAAATACGTGCCGGTAGTCCCTGGAAAGCGATTTTTTGCTGCGCCATCTTTATCCACCTTATCATGCCTTCGTTTTCGGGAAATAAATTTATCATTACCTCATCGGTTACGGCAATATCATTCGGGTCTCCACTCAATGCAGCCCATCTAAAAGGCCCCTTGCCTTCACAAAATAGGGGACGAATATATGCAGGCACAAAACCGGGGAAATCGAATGCGTTTTGCAATCCTTTTTCGTGTGCCCTTGCCCGTAAGTTATTGCCATAGTCAAATGTTACTGCTCCCCGGTTTTGCAGCTCAAGCATGAGCTCTACGTGAAGCTTCATACTGTCGTAAGCAAGGTCAATGTATTGATCTGGATTTTGCTTTCGCAACACATTTGCCTGTTCATTGCTGAGCGTGTGAGGTACGTAACCAACCAGAGGGTCATGTGCTGAAGTTTGATCAGTAAGTGTATCGATTGGTATATTTCTTTCAATGAGGCGTTGTAATAAATTTACTGCATTACAATGCACTCCAATGCTTAAAACCTTGCCGGTTTTCTTCGCTTCAACGGCCGCATCTATTGCCTCATCTATATTTTCAACTAACAGGTCTAAGTATCTAGTTTCCAGTCGTTTTTCAATTCTCCACTTCTCTACTTCTGCTATTAAAGCCACGCCCTCATTCATCGTTATTGCAAGAGGCTGAGCCCCTCCCATTCCACCCAATCCCGCAGTTACATTGAGGGTTCCTTTTAATGTTCCGTTGAAATGCTTTTTAGCGACGGCTCCATATGTTTCATAAGTTCCCTGCACAATTCCCTGGCTACCTATATATATCCATGAACCCGCAGTCATCTGCCCATACATCATCAATCCCTTTTTATCAAGTTCATCAAAATGTTCCCATGTTGCCCATTTGGGTACGAGCTGCGAATTAGAAATAAGAATACGTGGCGCATTCGTATGTGTTTGTAAAATGCCAACCGGCTTTCCGCTTTGTATTAAAAGTGACTCGTCGTTATTTAAATCCTTGAGCGCTTTAATAATGAGGTCGAGGCTCTCAAAATTTCTCGCGGCTTTACCGCGGCCGCCATATACAATCAATTCTTCAGGACGTTCCGCAACTTCAGGATTAAGATTGTTGAGCAACATTCTTAAAGCGGCTTCCTGTATCCACCCTTTGCAGGAGAGTTTTGTGCCTGTGGGTGTTTTGTATTTTATGGGATCGTAAGTTGGTATTTTAGTTTGAGTCATACGACTAAGTTTTATTCACAATAATATTTTATGTCTTTTTTAGATTTATCAAGGATCAAATTATTTCGTAGTCGACTCTCACAAATCATATTCCCTCATAAATTCCACTGCCTTCATCATATCATCATGTAAAAATCTATCGGCTACATTAAACGAAACCTTTTCACGAAATGCTTGAATTACTTCCTCTATAACAGGTGATGATTTCATCGGTCTCCTGTATTCCATAGCCTGCGCCGCAGAGAGCAACTCAATTGCCAACACTTTTTCGACATTATCTATTACACGCAAACACTTTGTTGCGGCATTGGCACCCATGCTTACATGATCTTCCTGGTTATTGGAAGATGAAATAGAATCAACAGATGCCGGTGTACACAATTGTTTGTTTTCACTAACTATTCCCGCTGCGGTGTATTGTGGAATCATTAATCCCGAATTCAATCCGGGATTTTTTACAAGAAATAAAGGAAGGTCTCTTTGGCCGCTTAATAACTGGTACGTTCTTCTTTCAGAAATATTTGCAAGTTCGCTCATGGCAATCGCCAAATAATCCAGGCCTAACGCCAACGGCTGCCCGTGGAAATTGCCGCCACTTAAAATCATATCATCATCAGGAAAAATATTTGGATTATCGGTAACGGAATTAATTTCTTTTAAAAAAGTTTGCAGCACAAAATCAAAAGTGTCTTTTGTTGCACCATGCACCTGTGGAATACAGCGAAACGAATACGGATCCTGTAATTGTTTTTTGTCATTGGAAAAAATTTCGCTGCCTGCCAGTATAGCTCTTAATTCGGCAGCAACGTAAACTTGCCCGTTATGATCTCTTATCGAATGAAGTTTTTCATTCAATGAATCTTTGCAACTGTCAAATGCATCAAAAGAAATCGCGGCAATTACATTTGCCCATTGTATTAATTTTTCTGAGTTTATTAACCCGCACATTCCATAAGCACTCATGAACTGTGTGCCATTTATAAGAGCAAGCCCATCTTTACTTTGCAGTTCAACCGGTTTCCATGCGAGCTTTATAAGCGCTTCTGCAGCTTTCATTTTTTCATTCTTAAATCTTACCTCACCCAATCCTGTCAAAGGGAGGCACATGTGACTCAATGGCGCCAAATCTCCCGACGCACCTAATGAGCCCTGTGTATAAATTACAGGGAGCACATCATTATTATACATATCCATCAGGCGTTTTACTACCTCAATTCCAATTCCTGAATATCCATAGCTGAGTGATTTTATTTTAAGCATCATCATCAGTTTTACAATTTCTCCAGGCACTTCATCTCCCATTCCACAGGCATGTGATAATAATAAATTGCTTTGAAGTGATCGCAATTGTTGTTTATCTATCTGAACATTTTGTAAAAATCCAAAGCCGGTATTAATGCCGTAATAGAGCTCATCAGATGCATCTAATTTTTCATCAAGATATTTTCTGCATTTTAAAATGGCTTCATGTGCCGCAAATGTTATTGACACCAGTTGTTTATACTTCAGGAGGTGCTTAACCTGTTGGAAAGTAAGAACACTCTTATCAAGCGGAAGGTAATTATAACTCATGCCCAAATGTAGTAAATAAAACCCTCCTCAATCCTCCTAAGAAAATGCTTTCCGAAACTCTCTAACGGTGGATTTCACTTTTAGAAAAGGGAAATAAAAATTATAAAAATAGTACCTGCTAATTGCTCCTTCGGTCTATAAGATATGAACGGCTTAACTTTAATGCTTTACTATCTATTTAATAATTATGAAAATATTTTTGATTGTGCTAATGTTTATTTCTTACGCCGCAAATGCGCAGGAAATCAAAATATTAAGTACGGGAACCAATACATCCATTCGGGGATTAAGCGTAGTAAGTGATCGTGTAATATGGGTGAGCGGCAGCAATGGAATGATTGGTAAATCACTGGACAGCGGCCTTACATGGAAATGGATACAGGTAAAAGATTTTGAGAAAACTGATTTTCGGGATATTGAAGCATTTAATGAATCAACTGCTGTGATTATGGGTATTGCCGAACCAGCACATATTTTAAGAACCATTGATGGCGGTGAAACCTGGAAGCTTGTTTATGAAAATAAAGCAAAAGGAATGTTTTTGGATGCGATGGAATTCTGGAATGAACAAAGCGGAATTATAATTGGTGACCCGATCGATCATAAATTTTTTATTGCACGTACGTTTAATGGCGGCAATACATGGCAGGAACTTCCGGCAAATAAATACCCGGTTGCCGATAGTGGTGAAGCTTGTTTTGCCGCAAGCGGAACGAATATAAGAAAGCTTGGAAATGATGCAGCTTGTTTTGTTACAGGCGGACTACATTCAAGTTTATTTATAAAAGATAAAATAATTGATCTTCCGATTATACAAGGTATACAAACTGCGGGCGCTAATTCTATTGGCATAAAAAATAAAAAAACATTTATAGTTGTCGGCGGCGATTTCAATACTCCTGATTCAACTTATAAAAATTGCGTGATAACACATGATGGTGGAAACACATGGAAGTTTCCCGAAATTGCTCCGCATGGCTATAGGAGTTGTGTGGAATTTATTGAAAAACATCAGTGGATTTCGTGCGGATTGAATGGCGTGGATATATCTAACGATGATGGTTACACGTGGAAATGGATTTCAAAAGAAAGCTTCCATGTCTGCCGGAAAGCTAAAAAAGGAAGGAGTGTTTTTTTAGCCGGTGGGAAAGGGAACATTGGAAAGCTGCAGCCACTTTTAAAATCCCGGAAAGAGAAACTTTAAAATCATCCCGAATGACGATTTAAGCAACCCGGACTTTCAGTGTTTTGATTGATTGAATGGTCGAAGACTTGGAAACGAGCTCTTCCTCGATATCAAAATCATCTTGAAGCCCCAACCAAAATTTTGCAGAATTACCAAAATACTTGCTTAGCCTCAAAGCCGTATCTGCAGTTATTCTCCGATTACCTTTAATAATTTCTGAAATTCTTGTCTGGGGAATTTCGATATCTTTAGCAAGCTTATATGCCGAAACATTAAAGGGAATTAAAAACTCCTTTTTAAGAATTTCTCCTGGGTGAATGTTTTTGAGTTTTACCATTTTAGCGATTTTAATGATAATCTTTAATTTCTACAGAAGAAGCATTCGCGGTATTCCACCTAAAAATAATTCTCCACTGATCATTAATTCGAATACTGTAGAATTCTTTGAGTTTGCCCGATAGCTTTTCAAACCGGTTTGAGGGAGGTATTCTTAAATCTGCCAACTCAATCGAGTTATTCAACATTCTAAGCTTTCGCCTTCCAATATTTTGAATTTCATTTGGTAATTTTTTAACTCTATTGCCTTTCCATACCTCCTCTGTTTCAGCGTTACCAAATGATAATATCATACTTCGCCTTAAATTACTAACGCCAAAGATAAGTATTTTTAATTCGACAATTGATGGTCCAATCCTCTAAAATCAACAGGTACGAGTTTACTCACGCCGGCTTCCTGCATGGTAACTCCATAAATTACATCAACTGTGGCCATGGTCATTTTGTTATGGGTAACAATAATAAATTGAGACTCTTTGCTGAATTTCCTGATCATTTGCGTGAATTTACCAATGTTGGCATCATCAAGCGGGGCGTCCACTTCATCGAGAATACAAAATGGCGCCGGCTTTATAAGATAGATGGCGAACAAAAGTGCAGTTGCTGTAAGGGTTTTTTCTCCACCACTTAATTGATTTATGCTGGTAGGTCGTTTACCTTTTGGTTTTGCTACAATATCAATCCCGGTTTCAGCAAGATTATCGGGATTTTCCAAAACCATATCTGCAGTATCATCCTCAGTAAATAATGCCTGGAAAACATTTTGAAAATTCTCCCTCACTTTATTGAATGTCTCAAGAAATAATTTGTTGGCAGTCAGCTCAACTTCCTCTATGGTTTGCATGAGTGAATCTTTTGCACTCACCAGATCATTTTTTTGTTCAACAATAAACTCATATCTTTTTTTCATTTCCACAAACGCTTCAATCGCCGTAGGATTTATTTCTCCCATATTCTCCAACCTCTTCTTCATGCGATCGCTTTTTTCCTGTAGTTCTTCAAGAGAAGTTTCGGAAGTTCTCTCTTCATCAAGAATCGCATCAAGATCAACTTTAAATTCCACGTTTAGCCGTTCCTTCATACCGGCGAGTTGTAACTTTAATTCATTGATCTTATCCTTTATTTCATTTAATAAATGATCCGTTTGTTCTTTTGCTTTTTGCTTATGCCGCAACCCGCTTTCCTTTTCATTCAAATCATTTCTTAAATTATAATAAGCCTGGTCGGCCTCATTCAATTTCTTTTCTTCCGCATCCTTATTTCTGAATAATAAAATAACAGCCTCTTCCAGTTGCTTAAGGGTTTCACCCGTTGTGGCAATTTCAACAGCAGCATCTTTCAATTGCATCATGCTATTTTCACGCTGTAATTCAAGATCGGCAAACTGATTGCTCTTAAATTCCAGTTCCTGTTGCAATGCATTTACCTTACTTTGTTGTTTTGCATGTAACAGGTTATTCTCATTATAAAGCCCGTTCATTTCATTGAATTCGCTTTCGGCATTTATAAATTCCTCCCCGGCAATTTTCATTTTAGCTTCTAACTGATTTACATCACCTGTCAACTTTTCCAATAACAAACGTGTCTCATTTATTGCGGAATGGTTTTGCGTTAATTGTTCATTAAGTTCTTTTACCCGGTTAGTGGCTAATGAATGCTGGTGAATAGTATTTTCAGTCTTATTTTGAATAGAGAATGACAAATTAATCAGCTCATTTATATTCTGTTGTGTTTGTTGTATCGTATTTTCTTTTAATTGTTCATTAAACGCGATTACCTCGTTGGATCGCTGGGTAATTACCGTTTTTAAATCATTCACCTGCTCCTTTTGAACACTAATTTCCTCTGCAAGTTTTTCGAGATTTTTTGTGCGCCCGATTTTCTTTCCTTCAAATAAACCAATACTTCCCCCGGTGAGCGAATAATTTCCTTTTACATATTTGCCGCGTTTTTCAAGAACGATATAGCCATTGCTGTTTTGCAAGGCATCTTCATCATCGGCAATAAAAACATTGCCTAAAAGGTAGGTAGCAAGATGCTTATATTTTTCATCAATCTCAACAACAGATAAAGCGGGAATGCCTCCTTCAAATGCATGCAGATTTACATTTTCAAAACTGTTTAATTTATCGAGCAGGAAGAAATTGGCTTTCCCTTTTTTATTATCATCCAACAGGTGTATTGCCGTAAGGCCATCTTTAATATTATCAACCACGTAATAATTAAGATATGGCTCCAGCACATTTTCAACCGCTGTGCGGTATTCTTCTTTCACGTAGATAATGTCAGACAGTAAAGGGGCTTTATAATTCCATTCTTTATTGTTATGCAAAAACTTTACACTTTCGGGATATCCTTCCATCGTGTCGATGAGACTCTTCAGCAAGTCATGTTCATTTTGCTTTGAATCAAGTATCCTGTTTTCCTCAGCAAGTGAACTTCGCAGTTTTTCAAGCAATGCCTGTGTTTCAAATATTTGTTCTTTGGTAAAAGACTGGTGTTGATTTAGCTGTTCCAGCGTTGCCTTTTTTTCCTCAAGTTCTTTTTCGATAGTATGTTTTTCAACTTCCAGCGTGGCTAATGATTCTGTGCGCTGTTTTTGTTCTTCATCAATCTGGGCAATCGTGCGTTGCAGGTTGTGAATGGATGTGTCGGCAACAGCTACTTTTTTTTCTGCTTCAAAATAATTGCGTTGCAGGGACATTTGCTCTTGTCGCAATGCATCCACAGCGGTTCTTTTCCCGTCAAATGTTTTTCTCTTGTCTTCCCTGTTTTGCTTTAGTGATTCGAGTTGATGCTTCTGTTGTGTAAGCTTATCATCTTCATCACTTATCTGTTGTTTTGTAAAATCAATACTTTCCTCTATCCCTTTCAACTGGCCCTCTGCTTTTTGCAAAAAATCATTTAAGCCCGCTTCTCTTTCTTTTAAATATTGCAGACGCTGGGCACCCAAATTCTTTTCACTTTCCTTTCCCCTTACGGTATTATTTAATTCATTAAATGCATGTTGTTGCTGTTGCAATGCTTTTTCTCTCTCAATAAAATCCGCCTTTTCTTTTTCAATGGCTGCTTCTTCTGTTGCAATGGTCGCTTCAAGTTGTGCCCTTTTATCGGTTTCACCTTTCTGCTGTTCGTTTAATTCTTTATAGGTGACGTTAAAACCTTCTAATGCAGCTTTCGCCAGTTCAATACTTATTTCACGATATTCTTTTTTTATTTCATAATATTTCTCCGCCTTCTTTGCCTGGCTCTCGGTTGTTTTTAACTGGTTATTAATTTCAAAAAGCAAATCTTCAATCCGTGCAAGATCCTGCTCAGTAGCGTCGAGCTTTAACTTCGCTTCCCGTTTTCTTGTTTTGTAGATGGAAGTACCGGCTGCCTGTTCAAGCATTCTGCGCCTGCTATTCTCTTTGTCTTTTATAATATCATCAACCATTCCCAATTCAATAATGGCATAACTATCGGTACTTACGCCGGTGTCCATAAAAAGGTTATGAATGTCTTTAAGTCGGCAGCTTACATCATTAAGGCGGTACTCACTTTCGCCGTTCTTATAATATTTTCGGGTAATGGTAACCGTATTAAATTCGGTTGGGAGCAAATTGCGGGTATTCTCAAACGTAAGGCTCACCTCCGCAAGCCCGCTTGCACTACGTGTTTTGGAGCCATTAAATACGAGGCTTTCCAGGTTTTCACTTCGAAGCTGGCTAATTTTTTGCTCGCCGATAACCCAGCGAATGCTATCTACGATATTACTTTTTCCACAACCATTCGGACCAATTACACCAGTAATTCCTTCATCAAAATGGAGGGTAGTCTTATCGGCAAAACTTTTAAAACCCTTTATTTCCAGGCTCTTTAATCTCACTATTTCTTTTTTATTTATTGCCTTAATTATCACTTGGGGCAGGCAGGCAAATATATTGGTTATGTTATAAAGAAATATCGGCGGGTCTAAATTGAGTTTCATACTTATGCACACATTTTTCACAGCTTTCATTTCCCCGCGTATAGTTTCCCTTTTTTTTTCTAAATTTTTTAGGGATTTGTTTTTATTTACATTTGCAAAAAAATTTTACAATGAAAACATTTCTTGTGCCAGTAGATTTTTCAGCAACTTCTGTAAATGCTGCTGAATATGCAGTTGACCTTACAAAAAATATTCCTGACGTTAGCTTGATTCTGTATAACGTTTACAATCATATAAGCTTTGCAACGTTAACTGACAAAGAAGCTGGATCCCGAATGATGGTCACGGAAAAGGAAATGAAAAGATTAAGACGTAAGCTAAAGCCAAGTGATAACCAGGATATCTCAATTGAAATTGAAGAAGGTTCCTTTATTGAAAGCATCGAAAAATACGTTTTAAGTAATCACATTGATATGGTAATTATGGGCATAACCGGCAGCTCGAAAATTAAACAGGTTTTCATGGGAACCAATACACTTAATGTAATAAGGCATATTAATACGCCTGTGATGATTATTCCCCCTAAAGCCGACTTTACGGGATTTAAGAATGTTTTGTTTACTTCAGATTTTAAAGATGTATCACGCACAACCCCTTTTGATTCTCTCAAGAAATTACTGGATATTTTCCAGCCAAATCTGCACGTCATTAATGTAGATAGCGAACATTACATCGAGTTAACTGATGAATTTAAAATTGAAAGAGAAGCGATGGAAGATAAGCTCAGCAATTACAATCCTGAATTTTCTTTTTTGAGGGCATTTGATTTTTTAGATGGCATTAGCCGTTTTGTTGAAACAAAGGAAATAGACCTCATTATCACCATGCCAAGAAAACACAGTTTCCTGAGCCAGCTCTTTAAGACAAGCCACACCAAGAAACTTGCTTACCACAGCCATGTTCCGATAATTGCAATTCACCTATAAGCTTTTTTGTAACCAGGCGCCGGGAATTATTTTGTCACTTTCCCGGGAAATAATACAGGTAATCAAAACCCACAGTTTTGAGGTGTTTTGAAATCATTAAATTTACAATCCATTACTCCGGGGCTAAAAAGATTGTCTTATTTTACCGTCATTATTTAATGGGGAAAAAACGATATGAAGAATATAAAGTTAATAGAAGTGCCCAGCGAGATCGGCGCCGGAACCCGTGGTGCAAGCCTTGGTATTGATGCAATAAAAATTGCTGCTCTCGATTTCATGAGTAACTTTTTTGTTCATTTCCCTTCTGAAAAAATAGAGACAGAAAACAATTTACTTTTTGAACCCATATCATCTCCCTATGCAAAAAGAATAAACGGTGTTTTAATGATGTATGAAAGAGTTTCCAAAGCTGTAAAGGAATCGATTAAAAATAATTTTTTCCCGGTTGTAATAAGTGGCGACCATAGCATATCAGGGGGAACCATCGCGGGAATTAAAGAAGCAAAACCGCACAGCCGGCTGGGAATTATATGGATTGATGCGCATGCCGATTTACATACACCCTATACAACACCCTCAGGTAATATGCATGGGATGCCAATTTCTGCATCAATTGGTGAAGACAATGAAGAAAGTAAGGTTCATGATCTCGACGAAAAAACAAAAAAGCAATGGGAACAATTGAAAAATTTTGGAAAAATATCTCCGAAAGTTTTACCGGAAGACATTGTTTTTATATCGCTGAGGGATTATGAAAAAGAAGAAAAGCATTTGATAGATAAATATGGGATGAAAGTAATTACAACCGCAGAACTCCGGCGTAAGGGCCCGGAAAATGTAGTGAGATCAGCTTTACGTTTTTTAACTGAGTGTACGGATATTTATGTGAGCTTTGATGTTGATTGTCTTGATTCGTCAATTACTAAAGGAACGGGAACACCTGTTAGTAACGGGCTTAAAGAAAGAGAGGCTGAAGATCTTATGAGTAAATTTATGCAGAACAGGAAAATATGTTGTTTTGAAATTACCGAGGTAAACCCTACTCTGGATAAAGAAAATCTTATGGCGGAAATTGCATTTAATATTCTGCAACGCAGTGTAAATGTTTTGATGATGAATTAAGTTGTGAAGTCACCCTATACCTATCGGGTTTGTGGGCCGGTTCCGGAAGAAAGTTTTTAGTCAAAAAAATATTCATAAAATTCTCTTCATAAAAATTCTAAATAATTCTCATTGTGAAAAAAATATTTCTTTCAAGCCTGGCATTAACCGTTACGATTTTATTATATTCTCAATCTCTTCCACGGCCAAAATTAGTTGTTGGAATAGTGATAGACCAGATGCGATGGGATTACTTGTATAGATACTATGATCGCTATGATGAAAACGGTGGGTTCAAAAGATTATTAAAGCAGGGGTTTAGTTGTGAAAATACTTTGATACCCTATGCACCTACGGTTACTGCCTGCGGCCACGCCTCTATTTACACGGGGTCTGTTCCCGCGATAAATGGAATAGCCGGCAACTTCTGGTGGGATTATACACTTAATGAGAATGTGTATTGTACCGAAGACTCAACTGTAAAAACTATAGGCAGTACTTCAGGAGCAGGATTTGAAAGCCCGAGGAGGTTATTAACCACGACAATTGGCGATGAACTAAGGCTGGCTACAAATTTTAAGAGCAAGGTTACCGGCATTGCGCTAAAAGATCGCGGAAGCATCTTGCCAGCAGGGCGTACCTCTAATAGCGCTTACTGGTACGATAGCGAGAATGGCGTTTGGATTACATCCAGTTATTACATGAATGAGTTACCGCAATGGGTAAAAAATTTTCAGTCAAAAAAATTAATTGATGCCTTTTATACCAATGGATGGAAAACACTATACCCGCTGAATACCTATACACAAAGTGCGCCAGATGAAAATCTGTACGAAGGCAAGCCCTTCGGCCAGGCTGCGAAGGGCTTCCCTTACAATTTAAGTGGTTATGCAGGTAAAAATTATAGTACTGTTTTGGCAACACCATTCGGTAACACACTCACTGCTGAATTTGCCAAGCAGGCAATAATAAATGAACAGTTAGGGCAAGATTCAATTACTGATTTACTGGCAGTAAGTTTTTCATCACCCGATTATGTTGGTCATACGTTTGGGCCTAATTCGGTTGAACAAGAAGATTTATATTTAAGGCTGGACAAAGAATTAGGAGAATTTCTAAATTTCCTTGACGCTAAAGTGGGCAAAGACCAATACACGCTTTTTCTATCTGCGGATCATGGAGTAGCCCATGTACCGGCATTTGCAAAAGAACACAATATTCCTGCGGGAAATATTGACCTGGCTTCTATTGCAAACAAAATGAATATTGATTTGAACCAAAGGTTTGGACATAATAACCTGATAGTATCAATGGGAAACTACCAGGTGTCATTAAACCTTCCTGTTATAGCCGGCTCATCACTCAATATAACAGATATCAAAAAATGGATCACAGATTATTTATCAAATGAACCCGGTATTGAAAGGACCGTTGATATGGACGATTTGAATTCAGCACCCTTAAATTCAAAAATAAAATCGATGTTGATTAATGGGTATACGCCCTCCAGGAGTGGTCAAATACAACTTGTTTTGCTACCACAATGGATAGAGGGTTTTGGAAATGGCGGAACTACTCACGGGCTCTGGAACCCGTATGATGCACATATTCCACTGTTATGGTATGGCTGGGGAATAAAACATGGAGCAAGCAATAAAGAGGTATATATGACCGATATTGCTCCTACACTCGCAGCCCTTCTTCATATTCAGGTGCCGAGTGGTTCGGTTGGAAATGTAATACCGGAAATTTTTAAATAGTACTTTTAATATACTATTATTTTGTAAATTTTCAATACGGGGAAAAATAAAATTTATACATGAGAAAATTTTATTGCATTTTTTTTCTATTGATCCTGCAACAGCACCAGGTTTTCTGCCAGGTTGCTACCGTAAATAGACAATTATTTTTCCTGGATGACAAGCCTCTTGATGTAACGCTCACAACCGATATAAGAGCATTGAGAAGGAGCAAGAAAAATTCTCCTTATAAACCTGCTCATTTTGAAATGCAGTTTGGTGACACCTTGAAAATAAGTGAAGATATACGTGTACAAACAAGGGGCATTTACAGAAAGAACAATTGTGATCTGGCTTCCTTAATGTTGAATTTTAAAAACTCTTTTTCACCAAAACTTTCACCGCTAAAAAAATTAAAGCTTGTAGGCGATTGCAAAAACACTTCCTCGTATGATGAATTATTGTTGAAAGAATACCTTATTTATAAAATACAAAACTTTCTTTCTCCAATGAGCTTTCGCGTGAGGTTGGTGCATATCACATACAATGACAGTCAGGAAAAAGTAAAATCAACGACTCAATACGCCTTCCTAATCGAAGATATAGACGACCTGGCGGCAAGAAATAATTGTGTCGAACTAAAGAACGATAAGTTAATGACAAATGATGTCGACAGGGAACAAATGACTTTTGTAAATTTATTTCAATACATGATAGGTAATACTGATTGGTCCGTGCCCAAACGCCACAACATTAAATTATTAGTTTCGAAAAATGATTCACTGTCCAGGCCTTATGCAATTGCGTATGATTTTGATTATGCAGGTTTTGTGGATGCCAGCTATGCTGTACCATCAGAGGGGTTACCTATTGAATCGGTGCGTCAAAGACTGTACCGGGGATTTTCGCGGGGATTGGATGAATTAAATGCGGAAATTGAGGTATTCAAAGAGAAGAAAGAAAGCATTTTGTACTACATTGACCATTTTGAATTGTGCAGTACAAAATGCAGAAAAGAAATGGTTAGCTATCTCGAAGAATTTTATAAAACAATATCAGATAAAAAAGATGTAGAAACCATCTTTATTAAAAATGCCCGTACAGAATAATTTTTTATGCAGGCACGGTTCTACATTACCTGCAACCTTGCTGTTTCTTCCAGACTATTATTTAAATCTTTTACTTTCAAATAATAAATACCAGACTTTGGCTTTTGCGGCCATTCGATATTAATGGAACCGTTTGAATTAATTGAATACTTTTTTGCAAATATTAACTGGCCGGAACTATTAATCAATTCTACCTGGTAGTTACTGCCGGTGCTTTTAGTAAATTGAATATTTACACCTGTTATGGATGGATTTGGATACAGCGAATAATTTGCATTGCGATTTTTATTTACAACCACACTTTTTATTTCAGAATACAAAACCTTACCCGCATAGTTTGTTTTCTTTATTCTAAAAAATAACCGGCCCTCAAAATTATCATTGAGATTATGCAGATAACTATAGCTTGTTGCAAGTCCTGATACGGACGCTTTTCCTTCTCCTAAATTTTGAAACTGCTGCCCGTTAGTGCTCATTTCTACTACATATTTATCAGTAGACTCAGGATCTTCAACTTTCCACTGAACTAAAACATGCCTGTCCTTTAATGAGACAGTAAAGTTTGAAATGTGCGAAGCCAGGACGGCAAATGGACACCAGTAATAAGTAAGCTTAACATCTAATCTTGTATAAGCCCTGAGTTTGATAATTGCATTATCACTACCGGTTAAAATAGTGAAGGTACTTGTAGTTAAATAATTAAAATTTACTGTTCCCAGCCCATAGTAAGCGGGATCGGCTGACGCATATTTTTCGTAATAATTTTTATTAAATACAGTGTCGGGCCCCACATCCACTTCATCAAGGGTGCTAAGCGGATCACTTGCCGCTAATGTATAAGGGCCATAAGTTTTTGGTGGTGATGTAACCGAACTAAAGAATCCTCCCGGCCCCGTAAATTGCGACCGCCTGTAGGTTTCAAAGTTATAGACTTCAGCATAGGCGAGGTCATTTTGCAGGTTATAACTTACAACGGTAGTAACCGTATCACTAAGCTTTATGCAACTTAAAACACCAATAGCAGGATCAAATTGCGGAAAACTAATTACTGTATTCGTAGAAATAATAGAATCAAAATACTGTTCGTATGCAAGAGAGTCCGGCGTTACACCTCCCGAACAGGTACATTGGGCATAGTTGTTTTGAAGTGGGACCAGTGCTGATAAAAACCCGAAAAGAATTATGTATAGTTTTTTCATAAGGTAATAGATTGGTTGGGAAGTGGATTGACCAATATTAAAATTACCTTACGTTGTTATCCCAGTCAACAGTGAAACCCCTTAATTAGGGATGCAGTAAATTCTACATGAAGATTTTTAACGGAAAATGCCGAAGCTGCTATGGACTGATTATGAATGAATACTAGCATTTACCTCTCTAAAAAATGTAGAATATTTTTAAACGGCCTTATTTTTTTGAAAATTACGCGGAAAAAGGAAAATGTGTTTATAACCCCATTGAGATGTCTTTTTTCTGCCGGTATTTTGTAAGTGAGGGATCCATTTCAATTGCCTTATCACATATTTTCTGGCCTTTTTCTTTCTGACCCTTTTTTTGAAACGACATTCCTGTCATAAATAAAGAGCGGGCGTCTGTTGGATTTAATACTAATATTTTTTGATAATAATTTATTGCTTCATCGTAGTGCCTGGTATCGTACATTGCTCTCGCTATATCAGTCATCAACTCTTTATTATCAGGCTTTCGCTCCATAATCCATGACAATGTCTTCATTCCGTTTTCGGTATCACCTGTGTACAACAGGGCAAATCCCAGGTTTTCATTAAAAACATTTGTCTTGTTATAGCCGGCTGCAGCAGCCAAATTAAAATATTTCAATGCATTTTTATAATCTTCCTGATTATAATACACAAGGGCAAGTTCATAAATCCATACGTTTCTTGACGGTTCAACTGCAATGGCATTTTGAAATTGAATTATAGCATTTTTGTTATTTTCAAGTTCGAGATAAGTAAGTCCCAAAGTATAAGCAGCCTCTGCATCCTTATCATTTTTCTTGACTGCCTTTTGCAATAACGTCACCGCCTTTCCGTAATCTTCAAGATGATAATAACTCATTCCCATAATGCGATCTGCATCAGGGCAATCACTGCATTTTTGTGTTAGAGCAATTGCTTTTTGGTATTGATGATTATTAAAATATAGAGTTGATAACTGCTTCACTATCTCGCTATTCCCGGGTTGCAACTCATAAGCCCTTGTAAAATTCAACATAGCTGCATCAACTTTGTGCATCTCAAGGTTGACTCTCCCATTTTCAATATATGCCTCAGTATAATTTTGATTGAACTCGATTGCTTTATCAAAATTTCTTGCTGATAAAGCGAACAGGTGGGCAGCTTTATCTTCGTTGCCCTTTTTAAAATAGAATTGGGAGCTGTCAATATTTTGGGAAAAGCCAAGACAGGCAAGTAGGCATAGCGCTATCGCAATAAGGAGGATTTTCATAGTGTGGATTTCAGAGTAAATTAAAGCAAAGTACCAGTATCATTTAAGTACTATAGCTCCTAACGAAGGTAAATGCAGGTTTATTTCATACTCTTTGGTTTTTTTATCCACCAGGGTAGTGGTGATCGTTTGATCGTCGAATTCCCCGCTGCCCCAAAATTGCTTATTATCACTATTGAATATTATTTCCCATTCCTTTTTTTCATGCACTTTTATTTTCCAGTTCTCTCTTTTAACCGGTGTCATATTAAACACAACCAACACATTGTCCTTACTCTTTTCACCTTTTCGCATATATATTACAACCGATTCATTGCGATGATTCAAATCAATCCATTCAAAGCCTTTTTCATCAAACTGGTATTCATAAAGAGCAGGATGAGATGTATACAAACCATTTAATTCACTAACGCAGTTTTGCAATTTCTGATGCGGCTCATGCGAAAGCAAATGCCAGTCAAGTTCTGTATGGTGATTCCATTCAGTTGTCTGACCAAATTCATTTCCCATGAACAGCAATTTACCACCCGGATGTGTGTACATATAGGTATACAGCAAGCGAAGGTTGGCGAACTTTTGCCATTCATCGCCCGGCATTTTATAAATCATAGGAGACTTGCCATGCACCACCTCATCATGACTTAAAGGCAACATAAAATTTTCATCATAAAAATACATCATGCTAAAAGTGAACTTATCCTGTTGGTCCTTCCTGTACAATGGATCTGTTTTAAAATAATTAATTGTATCGTGCATCCAACCCATCATCCATTTCATTCCAAATCCCAACCCCTCATTAATAGTAAGCCCTGTTATTGCCGGCCAGTCTGTAGATTCTTCTGCAATCATTTGCACATCAGGAAAATCGCGGTATACCATTTCGTTCAAATTTTTGATGAAGGCTATCGCCTCGATATTTCCGTTACCACCAAATTCATTGGGCTCCCACTCTCCTTCCTCCCTTGAATAGTCGAGTCTCAGCATGGAACTCACCGCATCAACCCGTATACCATCAATGTGAAATTTATCAAACCAGAATCTTGCACTACTGATAAGGAAAGATCTGACCTCTCCCCTTTTGTAATTGAAAATATAAGAATTCCAGTCAGGATGAAATCCTTTTCTCATATCAGCATACTCATAAGTATGCGTGCCATCAAACATATAAAGCCCGTGAGCATCGTATGGAAAATGAGACGGTACCCAATCCAGTATAACGCCTATGCCTTCATTGTGAAATGCCTCAACCATCTGCATAAAATCTTCGGGTATGCCGAACCGTGATGTTGGAGCAAAATAACCGGTGCCCTGGTAACCCCAACTGCCATCAAACGGGTATTCCATTACCGGCATGAATTCAACATGGGTAAATCCCATTTTTTTTACATAGGGAACAAGCAACTCTATTGTTTGGTGATAGGAATTTAAAGATTCTTCTGTGTAAGGATAAGGACGCATCCAACTTGCAAGATGTACTTCATAAACGCTCCATGGGGAATTGAGGTCGTTATGTTTCTTCCGGTTCTGCATCCACTTATCATCGGTCCAGTTATGGGTAAGGTTAATGGTTTTTGAGGCCGTGCCGGGACGCAGTTCCCAATGATTAGCATAAGGATCTCCTTTGTATAACTTTACTCCTTCGTATCCTTCTATATAAAATTTATAAGATGCATATTCTTTTATGTCGGGTATAAACCCTTCCCAAATGCCAGACTTTTCCAGCCGGACAAATAAAGGATGTGCGTGGGTATCCCAGTTATTAAAATCGCCTACAACACTTACCAACGTTGCATTTGGAGCCCAAACAGAAAAATAATAACCCTCTTCGTTTAACACCGTAAGCGGATGGGATCCAAATTTTTTATAAAGGCTGTAATGAGTTCCGTTCCTGAAATTTTCCAGGTCGTCATGATTGAATAGAGAATAATTCCATACGGGCTTTGTGCTATCTACAAAATTTTCTTCCTCATATTTTGGCAAAACATCTTCCTTATTCTTTTTTGAGGGACTTGTTTCCGGCTGTGTTTTTTTTGTTGCCATTTATGGAATATAATTGTTTAGTAATCTTAGCAAATGCCACTTTTGCTTTAACGTAAATTTAAGAATAGTGTTTAAGTTATTCATAAATAAATTAATCACTTTTGAAATATAAGACTGCGACCTCCTTAAAACTATCTGCATTTATGAAAAAACTAATTACTCTTACAACATTCCTGCTACTTTTTTTTTCATCATTTGCTCAATTATCCAAAGTTACCGGCTCAGTAAAACAGGCTGATGAGAACAAGCCTGTAAAAAATGCAGTAATAGCTTTACTACTTCCTAAAGATTCCATTCTCTATAAATTTACGCGTAGTGACGCAGAGGGTAAATATGTTTTGAAGGATGTAAAAGAAGGAAGTTACATACTAATGACTACGCATCCATATTTTGCCGATGTACTGGAAGATATTAACATAAAAGGAGACATCGATCTTCCTGCTTATGCACTCATATCCAAAGCCAAATTATTGCAGGAAGTAATCGTTCAATCAGGAAGCCCTATCAAGATAAAAGGCGATACCACTATTTACACTGCAGATAGTTTTAAAGTAAGCGCCAATGCTAATGTGGAAGAACTCTTGAAAAAATTACCAGGCATACAGGTTGATAAGGACGGAAAGATTAAAGCCATGGGCCAAACCGTTGAAAAAGTATTGGTTGATGGAGAAGAATTTTTTGGTGATGACCCCGGGATGGCTGTAAAAAATTTAAGAGCGGATGCAGTAAAGGAAGTACAGGTATTTGATAAAAAAAGCGAGCAGGCGGAGTTTACGGGAATTGATGATGGCAAAACGCAAAAAACAATCAATCTTAAATTAAAGGAGGATAAGAAGACAGGGTATTTTGGGAAAATTGATGTTGCTGCAGGGCCTGAAAAACATATCGAAAACCGCTACAATGATAATTTACTTTTCGGCTCTTTTAAAGGGAAAAGAAAGTTTTCGGCTTTCTTACTTAATGGTAATACAGGCCAGGATGGATTAAGCTGGCAGGATGAGCAAAAATATGGTGGTCGGGACGATAATTTTTCGGTTGACTTAGATGATAATGGCGGCGTTTCTTTTAACTGGAATGGCGATAATAATAATGAAGAGCCCTACGTTGATCCTCAAAATGGTTACATAACCAATGTAAATGCAGGCATGCAATACACCAACAAGTGGAACGATAAAGAAAGCTTTAATTTTACACCTAAATATAACAGTCAGCAGTACACGAACAATAAGAATACTTTCACTCAAACACAGGTGGGTGATTCGGTATTGAATGAAAATTCAGATGAATCGAGCAGCGTAAACCGGCATAATTTTAAACTGCGTGGCATCTTCGATGTAAAAATTGATTCAATGAATTCTTTAAAGATAACAGCCAATGCCAATTTTTATAATACCGAAAGCGCAAGTACAAGAAACGGCGTGAGCACGGGAAATACCGGAACAATAAAAAATACCAGCAGCAGGGATTTACAAACTACCAATGATAAACACGCTTTATCAGGTAATTTAATTTTCAAACATAAATTTAATAAGTTAAGACGAACATTGTC
Organism: Chitinophagales bacterium; assembly: GCA_038258875.1. Taxonomy (GTDB): domain Bacteria; phylum Bacteroidota; class Bacteroidia; order Chitinophagales; family Chitinophagaceae; genus Ginsengibacter. The sequence continues at coordinate 8,145 of JBBSPK010000011.1, read as the reverse complement.
TTTTGCAGCAGACTGGAATTCCTTAAATACGGATGGCAAAAATTTCCTGAAATCATTTAACCAGTCCTACTTCGAGGGAATTCCGGCGGGCTTCCAGGATTTAAATCAAATGCAGGATTATAGTACCAACACTAAAAATTTGTCTGGCAAGTTAGTATACACAGAACCTTTAAGTAAGGAATATTCTCTTGAGGTGGGTTACCAGGTTGCTTATAACTACGGTACCAACGACCAGTTAACCTACGACTACTCACCTGTCTCCAATAAATATGACTTTATAAATGACTCTTTGTCTAACCAGTTTAAACAAAATATCATACAGAATATTCCTTCAGCCAAAATAAACTTTTCTAATAAAAAATTTAAAATCAATGTTGGCTCTGGTTTTGGATTCACCAATTTCAATTTAAAAGACCTCACGTTCGATAAAGATTATGAAAGAAATTATGTAAACTTCTATCCTACTGCAAATGTTACTTATACCTATAAAGCAAACCGCAGCATCCGGTTATTTTATAATGGGAATACAACACAGCCCACAATTAACGAGCTTCAGCCATTAAGAAATAACAACGATTACTTTGACCAATATATCGGGAACCCGGATCTGAAACCTTCGTTCACCAATGCATTTAATGTTTCACATAACAGTTATGATTTTTTAAAGGATATCTGGACCTATCAATCACTCAATGTGCAGCTAACCAGTAATTCAATAACCAATAATCGAATCATCGATATCGATTCAGGAAAAACAATTACCCAGCCAATAAATACCAATGGAAATATTTCCATAGACTTCTGGAGTAACTTTGGGTTCAAAATAAAAAAGATTGATACCAGGCTAAGCATTGGCCCGGGATTGAGTTACAACAAATATGCGGATGTCATAAACAGCAAGAAAAGTTTTTCTAAAACTTTAGCTCCAGCCCTTTCTTTATGGATCTCAAAGGAAAAAGAAAAGAAGTATGAATTTTATATTCAGAACCGGTTTTCTTACAACAGCAATACCACTTCGCAAAATAATACCCGGATTCATTATTATACCAATACGCTTTCTTTTAACGGTACCCTTTATATTAAAAAAGTCTGGTCTATTATAACGGACTATCAATATTATGTGCGACAGAAAACACTACAATTTAACAGTAACCTCAACAACCAAATCTGGAACGGAAGAGTGCAAAGGACTTTTAAAAACAATGAGTTTACTGCCTATTTTATGGTGAGGGATATTTTAAATCAAAATATTGGAATTGAACGAAACTTCTACAGCAACACCTATACGCAAGTAACCAATGATCGCCTTAAAAGATATTTTATGATTGGCTTTACCTGGAATTTTAAAAACAAAGGCTCAAAAGCAAAATAAATTTTTTATAAACTAATTATGAAAATGAAATTCATTTTTCTTGTTCTTGTTATTCCATTTATAACAAATACGCAGGCGCAACAATTCATAAATAAAGCGGTAATAGAATATGAAGTAACATCAAATATTCAAAAAACAATGGGCAACAATTTCTGGTTGCAGGAATTAAAAGATAAGCTCCCTCAATTTAAAACTGCTTATTACACCTTCACTTTTGTTGATGATAAAAGCATCTACAAATTTGATCATTGGGATGAACAATCAAGAAAAATTCCTGATTTCTTAAAAAGAGGAGATGAAGAAAATGTGTGGTACAGCAACTATAAGACCGGGGAATTGGATATGCAAAAAATGATGTGGGGTTCCCAATTAAATGTAAAAGATTCCGTGCGAAAATTGGAGTGGAGGCTTACCAATGAGAACCGGGTGATCGCTGGTTTTAACTGCAGAAAAGCTGTAACCCAATTATTTGACAGTGTGTATGTGTTTGCTTTTTATACCGATGAAATTCTTATCCCCGGTGGCCCTTGTTCCATTAGCGGCTTGCCCGGTATGATATTAGGCGTTACCATTCCACGTTTATATACTTCGTGGATTGCAACGAAGGTTATGGTAAACAACGTGAATGAAAGCGATATTAAACCTATCGCTTCTAAAAGGAATTTAACTCTTGAAAACCTCAAATCAACAATAATAGATCATACAAAAGACTGGTATAATGATGATGCCACTTTAAACCAGGAAATTCAACAACAAAAGGCAAGGACATTATGGGGAACATTATTGTAGAAAATTCTACCAATTCAATTACTGAATTATTCTTAAATGCAAAACATCCATCATAAATTCTTCAATCTTATTTTGCACACCTTTTGCATCGTGAGATTTAAACAGTGATCCAATTACATGATCACCCGTATTGGGCATGGCTTCTTCCTTTTTATATTTTTCATCGGTCCCTAATTCACTAAACATTTTTTTCATTGCAGAAACCTTTACTACTTTATCCTGGTGCTCTTCATCTTTGTAATAATATAATAATAACACCGGCTGTTTAATTTTTTTAAATGTTTCAGGAACCATTGTTGTTTCCAGCAATTCCTGCAATGCGATAGCACCCTCCAGCCTGTATTGATAGTACCAGTACTGCTTATATGTTGCGTTGGTGTCTTTGGCGGTATTGTAGGGTGAGCCAATTACAAGGTTAGCTATTTGTTTACCCCAATGATTGTTGAGCAGCCACGCATTGGGATCATTGATAGCTATGTTGGGAGATAATAAAATCAATACCGCAACATCTCCAGGGTAAGTCGCTGCCAATTGCAATGCATTGGTTCCACCCGTGGAAGTGCCCATCAATATTACTTTTTTACCAATTTGCTTTCCGATAGCCAATGCTTCCTTTGCCGATTCCCAATATGCATCGGCAGTTAAATTAACTAATGCATCAACAGTATCGATGCCATGTTCTGCGAGCCTTGACAGGTACAGGTTACATCCAAACATTTTTGCAATGTTTGTATGTGTGGGCGCACCCTCAAATTGTGATGCTGCAAATCCATGGAGATAAACAATTGCGTATTCAGTTTTATTTTTTAAGCTATCATTAAACCAAAGGATCCGGGCCTGGTTATCGGGCTTTAGGTGGTGCTTATTTTCTTTCTCCGAAACATACTTTGCAAGAGATGATGCATTGCCAGGTACTTCGGGCATCACATTTGAATAAACAGGTGTACCAGGCGCCGGCCCGGCGACATAAGCAACCGCTAAGACAACCGGTATCAGTAAAAACCATTTTTTTCTTGTCATAAAGTAAAATTATAGGAATTAAATTTTCCCGTTTAATTAATTAATGGATAACCTAACTAAAAAATAACGCCACATATTGTGATTGGAAATAGAAATACCTGCTCAACCAGGTTGACGAATTCAAATCGCCCGGGATATATACAAACAATTTATTTTAATTTTGAATGACTGACCTGAAAAATCATTTTTAATTTTAAGAATGTTGTGCAATGGAAGAGTCTGGTATTCATATTGAACCAGTTTCCGGCCAGGTAAGGCAACTGGCTGCTGTCATGTTTGCTGACATGACAGGCTACACTGCTTTGATGCAGGAGGATGAACACCGTGCAAAGATATTACGCGACCGTCAACGGGTTACTCTTGAGAAATTTATTCCGGCTTATAACGGAAAAATTATTCAATATTTTGGAGATGGAACTCTCAGTATTTTCGATAGCGCAATCAATGCTGTAGAATCAGCAATAGAAATTCAAAGAGAATTGCAAAAAGATCCTAAAGTTTTACTTCGAATAGGAATACATTCTGGAGATATTGTTTATGATCACCAGGGTTTATATGGAGATTGTGTAAATCTTGCATCACGTATTGAGGGCCTATCCGTTCCCGGTGCCGTACTTATATCTGATAAAGTATTTGATGAAGTAAAAAATCAAAACAAAATAAAGTGTGCACCGCTGGGAAAATTTAACCTTAAAAATGTTAAGCGCAGGGTAGATATTTATGCAATAGCAAATGATGGCCTGGTAATCCCAACTCCTGCACAAATAGGTGTTAAGACCGGCTCTGAAAAAACAATTGCGGTTCTTCCTTTTGTAAATATGAGTGCTGACCCGGAAAACGAATATTTCAGTGACGGCATTTCAGAAGAAATTTTAAATGCCCTTACCCGTGTAGAGGGTTTGCAGGTAACCGCACGCAGTTCATCTTTCTTTTTTAAAGGAAAAAATGAAGACATAAGACAGATAGGATCAAAGCTGGGTGTGTCCACCGTGTTGTCAGGCAGTGTGAGAAAAGCCGGCAAAAGAATTCGTACTGCAGTGCAACTCATCAATACTTCCGACGGGTATCTTATATGGTCAGAAGTGTATGATACTGGCATGGAAGATATTTTCCAGGTGCAGGATGAAATTTCTTTAAAGATTGTAAACCGGCTCAAAGAAAATTTCAATGCAAAAAAGAGTGAAGCAATCAAAAAGGCTCCAACGGGAAATCCTGAAGCATACAATCTTTACCTTAAAGGGCGCTATCACTGGAACAAATCCAACCCCGAAGACATTATTAAAGCCATCAAAAATTTTGAAGACGCCATAAATATCGATCCGGGATTCGCATTACCTTACTGCTCCTTATCTTATTGTTATTCTTTCATGGGCTCCTCAGGATTAATGCCGCCAGCCGAAGCTTTTTCTAAAGCCAAAGACTATACATTAAAGGCGATAGAGTTAGATCCGAATCATCCTGAGTCTCATTTGTCCATGGCAACGATAAAATTTTTTCATAACTGGGATTTCGAAGGGGCTGAAATTTCGCTTAACAACGCAGTAAGCCTAAATCTTAACTCATCGCTTATTAACCAGGTCCATGGCTGGTTTCTTATTGCAAAAGGTAATTTTGAAAAAGCAATTGAAAAAATGGAACAGGCGTTGCTCCTCGACCCGCTTTCGTTACCCATTATCAGTAACCTTGCTGATGCGTATGCATTTGCCGGCCGTTTCGAGGAAGCTCATGAACAATATGATAAGGCTATAGAAATGGATCCTCTTTACAGAAGAGCCTTTGAAGGTAAAGGAATGTTGTATCTGGCATGTGGTGAGTACGAAAAGGCAATTGACAATTTTATGCACTATCATAAACTCATTGGTCATCCGTTAAAAGGGCTAAGCTCTTTAGGACATGCATATGCCATGGCGGGCCAAAAAGAGAAGGCGTTTGAATGTCTTGAAAAATTAAAACAAAGAGAAGAAAGTGAACCTGGTATTTTATTACACATGGATTACGCATTTCTTTATGCCGGGCTTAAGGATAATGACAAAGCATTGCATTACCTGAATAAAACTTTTGATGAACGAATGGGAATAGCCTGTCTCGGAATGATATTTTGTATTCGCTATCCCATGCTTAACGAATTAAGATCGGACAAACGTTTTATTGAGCTAACCAAAAAAATGAAGATCGATATATAATATCTCCATAAAAAATTAATGAAGCAATTCGAAAACCCCGCTCTCTTGAGCTTCTACTGAAAAATCTTTAAATTCTGTTTGTTCGCCGTTAATAATGTTTTTCATTTTTGAAAAGCCACTGGCTCTTTCAAAATATTTAGAAGGGGAAATATTTTTTTTGTCCTTCGAGGTGTTCATAACCACCATAACTGTTTGCGTGCTATCGTAGCGAAAATACACATATACACCATCTTCAGGTACATATTGCATCATCTTACCGGTAGTCAGCGCTGAGGATGTTTTACGAAAATTGGCAAGCTTTGCAATATATCTCCATATACTCTCCTCCTGCGCATTACGGCCCGCAATTGAAAATTTATTTGACGCATCTGAAGCCCATCCACCCGGGAAATCCTGTCGTACATGCCCGTCATTAGGATGCGTAAATCCTGTAAGCCCTACTTCGTCACCATAATATATTTGTGGGATACCCCTGCACGTTAGTAGCCATGTTATTGAAGATTTATATTTTGTGACATCTTCTTTTATCACGGAGAAAAAGCGTGCCATATCATGGTTATCAAAAAAGATTACCTCCCGCGTGGGATCTTTATAAACAAAATCTTGTGCAAGAGTTGTATAAAGAATGTTTACACCGTCGTCCCATCCAAAATCCTTTGTCATGGCTGCGGTAATGCCCCACAATGTCTGAAAATCGGTGGAAGCCTGCAGGTTACTTTTAAAAGGAATATCATAATTATTTTGCACAAAATAACTTTGATTCGGAACACCATGCACCCACGTTTCGCCAAACATTGTAAGCTTTGGATATTCATCCATAAGTGCCTGGTTACAGCGGTTCATGAAATCAAGATCATTATAGGCATAAGTATCTATTCTCCATCCATCAATACCAAATTCTTCCACCGTCCATATTGCATGCTGAATTAAAAAATTTGCAACATACGGATTGCTTTGATTGAGATCAGGCATTTGTTTTGTAAACCACCCATCGGTCATTTTCTTTTTATCAAAATCACTTGCATAAGGATCAAAAAGCGTTTGATCTTTAAATGTAGTATTTGTATAGGAGGGCCATTGATGCAGCCAGTCTTTCATGGGCAGGTCCTGAACAGTAAAATGATACAAACCCACATGATTATAAACAGCATCCTGTATAATTTTCATATTTTTTTTATGCGCAGCACTTATTAAATTCTCGTAACCTTTTTCACCACCAATGCGGCGATCAATTTTGTAATGATCTGTAAATGCATACCCATGTTCGGTCCGGTTCGGCATATCATTTTCTATTACCGGGTTTAACCACAATGTTGTAACGCCAAGCGACTGCAAATAATCGAGATGATTTTGTATTCCTTTCAAATCTCCACCATGTCTTTCCCAAACACTATCCCTGTTAAGGCTTTGATCTCTCATCCCCGGTATGCGGTCATTTGATGTATCTCCATTACTAAAACGATCAGGCATTAATAAATAAATAAAATCTTTTGAAGTAACACCCTGGGCAAAAGTTATTCCATTGCCAGGCCTGCGTTCTTTTAATTCATATTCAATTGAAATATCTTTTAAAAACGGAAAAGAAACTTGCCGGGTTTTGAAGCTTCATCAATAACAAGATCAAGGAAGATATAATCAGGATTTTCAACACGATTTATTTTCACAAGATGAACGCCCGTTGCCAACTTTACTCCCCCGGGTCCCATTTTTATCATCGGAAATTTGTCGGCTACTTTATCTCCATGAACCATTATTTGGAGTTTATTCCATTTCATTCCACTCCACCAATTGGTGGGATAGCATTTAATATCCGGTTGAGAAAAAAGAAAAATTGAAAATGAAAAATTAAGAAACAAAAGAAGCGTAATTCTTTTCATAAAAACTGATTTAAAATTCTATATAAAGCGAAAATTGATGTTTTGAATTAAAACTAAAGGAAAAGTAAAAAATTATTTTACCTTAATCCTAAGAGTTAGTAATGCAGCAATAATCATAAAACAGCCACCTAATACAATCGTATAAATAGCATTGCCATTAAACAAATGTTTTGTAAAAACCCCCAACAGGGTGGCGGCCAGGATTTGAGGAATCACTATAAAAAAATTAAAGATGCCCATGTATACGCCCATTTTTTTCGAAGGCAAAGCAGCCGTAAGCATAGAGTATGGCATAGACAAAATACTCGACCATGCGAGACCAACACCTGCCATGCTTAAAATAAGCAAGTATTTGTCTTTGAATAAAAAGAATGATATTAACCCTAATCCTCCTGCAACCAGGCATATCAAGTGAGTCATTGGCCGGCCGGTTTTCTTTGCCAGGACAGGTAATAAAAATGCAAAGAATGCCGAGAATCCGTTATAGAATCCAAAAAGAACACCTACCCAATTTCCAATTTCATTATATTCTTTTGATGAAGTATCGGTAGTGTTGGCAATATTTTGAGCTAAACCAGGCGTCGCATAAATCCACATTGCAAATAAGGCAAACCAGGTGAAAAACTGCACCAGTGCTAATTCCTTCATGGTACCGGGCATCTTGTATAAATCATTCACTACTTCCACAAGTCCATTTTTCTTTTTGCCAGACCAAAATGCTCCTGCAAGTAACTGTATTAAACCAAAAGTTGCAATGCCGAATGTTAACACATACAGTTCCTTTTCCAACGGCATGGTAGTATTCTTCGTGTTGTAATAATAAAGGAGAATACTTAAAACACTTCCGATAATCAACCAGATAAATCCTTTACTATAAAATGATTTAACAGGTGTCGTAATAATG
>JBBSPK010000010.1:0-36308 GCA_038258875.1 Chitinophagales bacterium | reverse complement strand
ATATTTTTCAAAAGTTTTTCATCAATGGCAACTTTCTCATTCTGCATAACAATACCCATTGGCGTACTTACCGGCGTTGGGGCATATCCATCGGTTCCCACACCAATGGTGTAAACTTTTACTTTAAATGTTTTCGCTATTTCCTTGGCAGTTGCAGGATCAATAAGGCCGCCGTTATTAATTCCATCGGTTAAAAGTATTACAACTTTACTTTTTGCTTTACTGTTTCTAAGCCTGTCAACGCTGGTTGCGAGGCCGGAGCCGATAGCGGTTCCATCTTCAAGTAATCCATTTCGTATTTGTGCAATCTGGCTTATCAATACGTAATGATCTGTTGTGAGGGGGCACTGTGTAAAGCTTTCGCCAGAAAAAATAACAATTCCAATCCGATCGCTTGCCCTGGTGTTTACAAAGTCTTCAGCCACTTTTTTTGCTGCCTCCATACGGTTAGGCGTAAAATCCTGTGCGGTCATACTACCACTTACGTCGATACATAAAATGATATCAACACCCTCTCCTTCTGTTTGTGTCTCATCAAATTTTACCTGGGGCCGTGCCAGGGCAATTATAATACACGCTAAAGCAAGCAGTCTTAAAATGAATGGAAAATTTTGAAAGGTATTTTTCCACGAACGGGCTTTTGATAAACCTTTGGTAGTAGAAATTCCAATGGCCGCCGTTTGTCGTTTGCCCTTAACTACTTTCCAGAAAATCAGTAAAGGAATAACAGCAAACAATGCAAAAAAAAGCGGCTGCCCAAATGTTATATTGTCGAAATAATCAAATATCACTTTTTATTTTCTTTATCACTTTCTGCTTTTCTATTAAGAATTTTATTTACCTCTATTATTATTTCCTTAGTCTGCTCCAGGCATTTTTCACTTTCACTTTGGGGAGGAACATACTTTGCAAACTTTACGGCGCTGCTCATGCGGAGGCAATTTGCAAAGGCGAATAATTGCTCTTTTCTCAATCCATACTCATCAAGGTCCATCATTATTTCATCGGATGTGAGATGAAGCTTATAGGTTTTTGTTTGTCTTGAAATATATCGTTTAAAAATATCACTCACCCTCGTGTGATATTCTTTTACCCGGTAGCTACCGCCTTCATTATTTTGAAGCAATTTTTCGTTTTGCAAATCATTTAAAGATTTCATGGCTTCATCATAAGGCGAAAGTTTCGATTTAAAAATCTCCGGGACAGGTTTTTTCCTTAAGAATTTAATTAAAAATCTTATCCAGAAAATTAGCGCTAAAACAGCAATAGCCGCTATGGCCCACAACCACCACGGCCATTCTTTTTTTACTTCAATGATTGACTTGATATCATGAAAGGTTTTAACGCTGTCCATAGGTGAAAACGAAACCTGCACAGGAAAAGAATCTGTAATTAAATTAAAGGATGAATCTCCCTGCAATTGCTCAATATTTAAAACAAGCGCAGGAATTACCTGCCTTCCGGAGTCAAAACTTGTGAGGGCAATATCCTGGCTGAAACCCAGGCTTCCGTTTGCAAAAGAAGAATCAATTTTACTTTCACGCACTATATAGAAATGACCAATACTATCCGGCAGATTAAACCACGTAAGCCTGTATGTATTATCGGGAATTGAAGTTGAAAGATGATAGTGGATTTGCTCGCCGATGAGTATATTGTTTTTGTCTATTGAGCTTTTAATTACAGGCTGCTGGGAAAAACTCTTTTGACCCGCCAACACGCAACTCACGAGAAACATAAATGCAACTAACGATCTATTATAAACGCGTTTATTCAATTGCTTTTCTTTTCGCTTCATTTTCTTCTTAAAAAAAACTGTTGCAGAATTTTCACGTAATCCTCATCAGTACGCAAGTGTAGTAAATCGGCTCCTGATTTTTTAAAAGTGCTTTTACAGCGCTCGCTTTGCTGCATAAAATTTTGACGATAATTATTGCGAACCATGGCATCTGATGTATCGAGCCATTGCATTTTTCCCGTTTCAAGATCTTCAACTTCAAGCATACCCACAGCCGGTAACTGCATATCCATTTTATCATAGATTTTAAGGCCGATAACATCATGCCGGCTGCTCATTACCCGAAGCTTATCCTCATATTGCTCATCAATGAAATCACTCATAATAAAGGCAATATTCTTATGCTGGTTCGACCGGGAAAAGAATTTTAATGCTTCGCTTATATTTGTTCCACTTCGCTTAGGCTGTGCAGTAAGCAATTCCCTTACAATATATAAAGCATGCTGTTTCCCTTTTTTTGGAGGAATATATTTTTCCACCTTATCGCTAAAAAATATTACACCTACCTTATCGTTGTTATTGATTGCGCTGAAGGTAAGCACAGCGCCTACTTCTGTAATAAGATCTCTTTTAGTGCTATGCAATGTTCCAAATAATGCACTCGCACTTACATCCACGAGCAGGATAACAGTAAGTTCTCTTTCTTCTTCAAACACTTTGGTGAAAGGATGCGAGAAACGGGCGCTTACATTCCAATCAATAAATCTTACATCGTCACCGTGATAATATTCACGAACTTCCCTGAACCGCATACCCTTACCCTTAAACGCAGAATGGTACTCACCGGTAAAAAGATGTGTTGTAATTTTTTTACTGATGATTTCCAGCTCTTTTACTTTTTTTACTATTTCTGCTGTTGTGAGCATTTGGCCTCACCCCAACCCCTCTCCGAAGGAGAGGGACATGGAGTATATGATTAGATTAATTTTTATGATAATAATTTTAAAATAATTTTTTGGAATTGTCGCTCCTTAAACCTTCTACCTTACACCGTAATAGCTCACTCACGGTACATTCACCGCTTTCAATATTTCCATAATAATCATTTCAACGTTTACATTCTCCGCTTCTGCTTCATATGTAAGGCCGATGCGATGTCGCAAAACATCTTTGCATACATTCCTCACATCTTCCGGAATTACATAACCCCGCTTGTTTAAATACGCATATGCCTTTGCTGCCAAAGCAAGATTAATACTCGCTCTCGGAGAACCCCCAAAAGATATTAGCGGTTTTAACTTAGGCAAATTATAGGTATCCGGATAGCGTGTTGCAAATACAATATCGATAATATATTGCTCAACCTTTTCATCCATATAAACCTGCCTTACTAATTCACGGGCATTTAATATTTCGTATGTTGAAACCACTGCGTTAAGTGCAGGCTGTTTTAATCCCTGTACATTTTGACGAATGATTGACTGTTCCTCTGATTTAGTTGGATAATCAATTATTACTTTCAACATAAAACGATCGACCTGCGCTTCCGGTAAAGGATAAGTTCCTTCCTGTTCAATTGGGTTTTGAGTGGCTAATACCAGGAAGGGCTCTTCAAGCGGGTAGGAATTATTTCCAATGGTTACCTGCCTTTCCTGCATCGCTTCCAGTAAGGCGCTTTGGACTTTTGCGGGCGCCCTGTTAATTTCATCCGCAAGAATAAAGTTTGCAAAGATGGGGCCCTTGCGCACCATAAATTCATTTTTCTGCTGATTATAAATCATTGTTCCTATAACATCAGCCGGCAACAGGTCTGGTGTAAACTGGATGCGGCTGAAATGGGCATTGATAGTAGCTGCCAAAGATTTTATGGAGAGTGTTTTGGCCAGCCCCGGCACACCTTCAAGCAGAATGTGTCCATTGCTTAAAAGACCGATTAAAAGCCTTTCAACCATATGGTTCTGACCAACAATTATTTTCCCTATTTCAGCATGAATTTTATCAATAAAGGAAGCCGAATGATTTATTTTTTCATTCAGCAGGCGAATGTCTTCTGCGGTTTGTAACATCTGATTAAGATAAATATTTAAATTAAAAAACCAAAGGGCTGCAAATTACGAATCAACTATAAACAAAAACGGTGCTAATAAAAGCCTTCCGGAAAAAGTATGTTAATTTTGACTATAAAAATAAAATAATTATGGTAGATGAACAGCTGATAACGGCGAGCAACCAGCTTGAAGGATATAAGGTTACAAAGCATTTGGGAATCGTACGCGGAATAACAGTGAGATCACGCAGTTTGTTTGGCAACATCGCCGGGGGATTGCAAACCTTACTGGGAGGAACTATTTCAATTTATGTTGACCTGTGCGAAAAAACGAGGTTAGAAGCCTACCAGCACATGATTGAGCATGCGAATGAAAAGGGGGCAAATGCAATCATTAATATGAGATATGACGCCAATGAAGTTATGAATGGAGTTACAGAAGTGTTATGCTACGGCACGGCAGTGCAGGTTGTAAATATCTAGTCTTCATCGCTGCATTATTTGTAGAATAAAAAAGAGGGAATTAAATTCCCTCTTTGAACAATAAAATTTTATTTAAGATCCTTTCCACCAACCCTGAAGGAGACTTTGCAAATAACTCCATAAGATGATACTTTATCATTTTTCACATGTACTTTAAAGTCTTTTACATACACTGAATCAATGTTCTTTACGGTTTTTGAAACTTCGGTAACTGCATTTTTTATTGCGTCATCAAAACTCTTTTCAGAAGATGCAATCACTTCAATTACTTTTACGATAGGCATAATAAATATATTTTAAATTAAAAAAAGTACTGTTACAAAAACCATTCCGGTAAAGAAATTCAGAATTACTTACTAACCGAATTGAGGAGACGAAAAAACGAATTTCAGATTTTTAATTATTTAATCTTCATACAGAACTTTACTTTTTTCTTTATCGTAGTTTTCATTGTAGCTCACAAAAAAATTAAGATAAATCACCCTGCTTAGACGCATAAACCAAGGCTGCAGCACTACAATTAAAACAGCATTAATAATAAGCCAATAAATTATACGATTGTCTTCTGTTGAGATGCCAATAAGCACCCACCATGCAGCAAAGGTAGTTGCAGACAGGAACACCATTAAAGCATAACTAACATACCCGGTACCATACCAGAAGCCAGGCTCAAGATCAAACTTTTGCCCGCATACCGGGCAATCCTCATGCATATCTAAAATATATTTAAGGGATGGTTTTTTAAATGCTTTTGAATTTTTAAACATATCCCCTCTTCTGCATCTTGGGCAGCGCATGGTGAGCATACTCCATAAATAATTTGGCTTTGGTTTTTTCTCCACTTCGTCCATCCCGCGAAGTTAAGCTATTCACCAGGTAGCAAGTATGCGGTATTGAGTATCACGGGTAGAAACACTGCTATTATAGACTATTACAATCAATTCAAAACCGGCTGGGCAGCCATTTTCTTCCTTTCTCCAATTTGTTGACGCCACATTGCATAATATAATCCCACCTGGGATAATAGTTCTTCATGATTGCCGGTTTCTATCACCTCTCCTTTTTCCAAAACATAAATTCTATCCGCATGCATAATGGTGCTTAGCCTGTGTGCAATTAAAATAGTAATTTGCTCCTGCTGTGATGAAACATTTTTGATTGTATTAGTTATTTCTTCTTCTGTAAGGGAGTCCAAAGAAGAAGTAGCTTCATCAAAAATTAATAAATGCGGGTGCCGCAGCAATGCGCGGGCAATTGATAAACGCTGCTTTTCACCGCCGGATACTTTTACACCTCCTTCTCCTATTAATGTATTTATCTCTTTATCGGCACGTTCAAGCAATGTGTAGCAGGCCGCTTTTTTCAGCACGTCACGAATTTCATCGTCGGTAGCAGAAGGATTTACAAACAGCAGGTTTTCTTTAATAGTTCCTGCGAAGAGTTGTGTATCCTGTGTTACAAAGCCAATTTGTGTTCTTAATACGTCAAAGTCGATATCCTCCCTGTCAATATTGTTATATAAAATTTGGCCTTGTTGTGGAATATATAATCCAACGAGCAATTTCACTAATGTTGTTTTGCCTGAACCTGAAGGCCCGACGAATGCAATTGTTTCACCTTTTTTTACATCAAAGCTTATATCGATTAATGCGGGTTGTTGTGCAGACTGATGTTTGAATTTTACATTTTTAAATTCTAATTCCTCAATATTGCCAAGAGTCGTAGGTTTATCAGGCTTAATTTCAGGTGCTTTACTCATAAGCGTATGAAAGTTATTTAACGATGCTTCAGCTTCACGATAAGTGATAATGATATTTCCAATTTCCTGTAGTGGGCCAAAAATGAAAAATGAATAAAAAGTCAGAGTCAATAATTGTCCAGGCAAAATAATATTTCCAAATATCAGCCACATCAACATAAACATAATTACCTGCCGTAAAGCGTTTACAAAAGTTCCTTGTATAAAGCTGAGGCTGCGTATACTTTTTACTTTTTTTAATTCAAGTCCCAGGATTTTATAGGTATTATTATTTAACCTCGATACTTCCTGGTCAGTTAATCCAAGGCTCTTAACCAGCTCAATATTTCTCAGGCTTTCCGTCGTAGTACCTGCCAGTGCGTTTGTTTCCTTAACAATTGTTTTCTGGATATTTTTTATTCTTTTACTCAAAAATCCGGTAAGCAATGATAACAATACGATGCCCCCGAAATAAACCGGCATAATAGACCAATGAAGGGTGAAGGAATATATCGAAACAAAAATTACGCCTACGAGTAAGCCAAATAATACGTTGATAAACGATATAATAAATTTATCCGTATCGCTCCTTACTTTAGTTAGAATGCTTAGGGTTTCACCGCTTCGCTGGTCTTCGAAATCCTGGTATGGCAGCCTCATTGAATGCCTCAGCCCATCTGTAAAAATTTTTGCGCCAAATTTTTGAACGATAACATTGCCGAAATAATCCTGGAAGGCCTTAGCGATCCGGGATACCATTGCTACCCCAACAAGTGCACCCAAATAACCAAGTATGCCCCATATAAAATCATGCCTCGATCTGTCTCCCGTTTTTATAAAATTATTCTGGGCATCATAGTGACCGGTTTCATGAGCATGCACTCCATACGTTTGAAATAGCTTTCCAAAAAAATAAGGATCAAGCATTGAAAACACCTGGTTGATTGCAGCAAGGCCCAATGCCAAAGCAATAAGCCATTTATAAGGCTTCAGATAAGAGAGTAATAATTTCATGGTGCAAATTTAATTCGCTAAGTCCAAAAACGAACCATAGTTCCTAAAGGCAACTCGAGTTTGTAAGCTCTCAGTATCTTTATTTATTTCAGGTGAATTCCTTTAGGGGCCGATGTTCACCCCGCCCATCCTTCCCTATCTAAACTCCTGTATTGAATAGCTTCAGCAAGATGTTCAGGCTTTATATCATCGCTGCCTGCCAGGTCAGCAATCGTGCGGCTTACCTTTAAAATTCTATCATAAGCCCGTGCAGAAAGGTTTAATCTTTCCATCGCAACTTTTAAAAGATTGGAACCTGCCTGTGTTATTACACAAATTTCTTTCAGCATTTTACTGCTCATTTGCGCATTACAATAAACACCGGGATTATCCTTGAAACGTTCCGCCTGCTTTTCGGTTGCTTTTATAACTCTCGCACGAATTGTTTCGCTTTTCTCAAAATCTTTTTTTGACGAAAGTTCACTGAATGCAACGGGCGTTACTTCCACATGAAGATCTATTCTATCAAGCAGCGGACCTGAAATTTTATTCAAATATTTTTGAACAGCGCCGGGCGGGCAGGTACATTCTTTCTCAGGGTGATTGTAAAAGCCGCACGGGCAGGGATTCATAGATGCAATAAGCATAAAGCTTGCAGGAAATTCCAATGCAACTTTTGCCCTTGAAATAATAATTTTTCTTTCTTCCATTGGCTGCCTCATTACTTCGAGTACTGTTCTTTTAAATTCCGGTAATTCGTCTAAAAATAAAACGCCATTATGTGCTAATGAAATTTCACCCGGTTGCGGGATACCGCCGCCGCCTACCAAACCAGCATCAGAGATGGTATGGTGGGGGGAACGAAAAGGTCGTTTTGAAATGAGTGTTGCATTCTCAGGAAGCTTGCCCGCAACGCTATGAATCTTTGTAGTTTCTAATGCTTCCAATAAAGTAAGTGGTGGCAGTATTGTGGGCAAACGCTTTGCCAGCATGGTTTTACCTGCACCCGGAGGGCCAATCAAAATTGCATTGTGTCCACCGGCCGCGGCAATCTCTAATGCACGCTTTATATTTTCCTGCCCTTTCACATCACAAAAGTCAATTTCAAAATCACTTTGAGCATTCGCAAACTCTTCTCTTGTATTTACGATGGTTGGCTTAATAGAATTATCATCAATAAAAAAATCAATCACGTCATTAATGTGTCCCACTCCATATACATTGAGATTATTGACCATCGCCGCCTCACGTGCATTTTCCTTTGGCAGAATAAGCCCTTTGAACTTTTCTTTTCTTGCCTGGATGGCAATTGGCAAGGCGCCCCTTATTGGTCTAACGGTGCCGTCTAAACTAAGTTCGCCCATAATCACATAATCAGTAAGCTTCTCCGCATTTTCCAATTGTTCACTGGCTCCCAATGTGCCCATAGCAATAGGAAGATCGAAAGCCGTTCCACTTTTTTTAATATCTGCCGGCGCAAGATTTACAACAACCTTTGTTCTTGGGAAATGATAGCCGTTAGCTTTAATGGCGCTCTCCATTCGCTCAAGGCTTTCTTTTACCGCATTGTCAGCAAGCCCTACGATAGAAGTAAATTTTCCACTGCTCACATTTACTTCAACTGTTATTGTAATCGCTTCAACCCCATAAACAGCACTGCCAAATGTTTTGACTAACATCTGTTGAAATTAGCCAAAAAAAAATTGCAACCCAACCAACATTCTTGTTTCAATCTAAAAAACATAGAGTGAAGTCAAAAAAATTAGATAACACAGATAATCATTTGCAGAAAATATCTTCCATTGCCTGTTTTATTTGTCTGATAGTTATTACACCAAGATGAGCTATTTTACTTTTCAGTCTGCTCTTATCAATGGTCCTGATTTGATCGAGAGCAATTGTACAGGGTTTACCTTCTAATTTATAATTTATCCGGGACGGATACGATCTTGTGGTTGACGTTATTGGAGCGATAATAACTGTACCAATATTGTCGTTCATTTCATCAGGCGAAATAATGGCACAAGGTCTTGTCTTTTTCATTTCTTTCCCTATTGTTGGATCAAGAGATACCCAAAAAATGTTGTACTGCTTTATTTCCACTGTTCAAAAGTTTCATCTTTAAAAATATCGGGAATAAGCAAAGCATCATCTCCATTTTTTGCCATTCTTTTAAATGCTTTTGCCCAACCTTTTCGCGGAAATTGATTATTGCTTTTCAATAGGATGCCCTTCTCATCTACCTCAATAACGATCTCTTCCTTCTCACTTTGAACTATTTTAAGAAATTTTTGAGGAATAACAATACCCTTCGAATTTCCAATCTTTCTTACTTTTAATTTCATTATTTCCATAGCTTTTTTATTAAATATAACAAGTTATAACAAATTATAACACCGAACTCATAACCTATCCAGCAGTTCAATCACTTTCTCTCTTTTTAAAATCAAGTAGCCAAGCCGGTCATTACTTATTCCGTTTTTAAGCTTATAGTTGAACGACAACTGTTCGTTCTCGACATTCGTCTCAAAATATTTAAAGTTGATATTGGGATATTTTCTTAATTCGTCGCCTATTTCATATAAATGTGTAGAGAGAATAAATAAAGAGCTTTTTATTTTAATAAGCCCCTCTATAACGACTGTACTACATTTCATCGCATCCTTCACATTAGTTCCTTTAAATAATTCATCAATAAGAATGAACCATTTTCTTTCATCATTAATTTTTATAATTGTCTTCTTCACTCTTTGCACTTCATTGAAAAAATAACTTTCACCTTTTACAACATTATCCTCCACATTGATATTACTTAATAAACCATCAAATAAAGACAGCTCCATTGATTTTGCAGGAACCCCCATACCTATGTGTGCTAAAAACAAAGCTCCACCTACTGCTTTTATAAAAGTACTTTTACCAGCCATGTTAGCTCCCGTTAAAAAAGTGAAATTATTCTCCTGGTTGAGCTCAAGGTCATAGGCTACTGGCTCTGTAAGTAAGAGGTGATATAGATCGTTTGCTTTAAAAGATGGTTCCTTTGATGAAATGAATTCCGGGAAAACAAGATTATATTTTTTTATTGCCATGGCCATGCCATACCATGCATCTAACTGGAAGTAAAGTTCTATGAGTTCCAACAAATTTTGTCTGAAATGATAGCGTATATAGTGAGCAAGACCAAGCATCTCGGCCATAGAAAGATTGCTCAATTTTTCTTTGGTGTTAATAATATTCAGTTGAGTTTTTTCAAGCAGGACATTTGCTTTTTGCAAAATTCTTTGCAGGTTTTCAGGCGCACTTGATGTAGAAAAAGCCTTTATAATTTGATGCATGCCTTTAATAAAATCAAATGCATGACCTGCCGAATATTTTACGAGGGAATAATCCGGCGCATGAAAGATTTTGTAAAAGTAAGCCGATGAATAAGTAGGCCTGGCAGGAATTTGATCAATATTACTTTCATAAAACTTATGGATCATCATTACAGAACCGTTACTTATTGTAACAGCCCATTCTTTTTCCTTTTCAATAATGAGCCGCAGCGTTTGCTGTACATTTTTAATGGAAGTTATATCGTGCAGCGAATTAGCAAATATATATTTCAATTTCTCCCTGCCACCTACGGTACGGGTTAAATTTAATTTATGAAAAATTGAAAATTCCTCTTCATGCTGAAAAACTGCGAGATCATTTAAGGTCGTTTTATCTGTTTCCATTCCTTACAACTTAAAGTTCATTTACTGCATCGTTAGTTACCTCATGAAGCTAAGCCTTTGCCCTTTTACAGATTCATCAAAGAGATGTTTTCCATAATTATCATGATTCGTATATACACTGTTACCATTTACAAAAGTTTGCCTGATGGCTGCCGGAAATGTATATTTTTCCATTGGGCTCCATCCGCATTTATACAAAATATTTTCTTTTGTTACCGTGGTCGATCTGTTCAAATCTAACATTATAAGGTCTGCAAAATATCCCTCCCTTATATAGCCCCGGTTTTCAATTTCAAAACAATCCGCCACAGCATGACTCATCTTTTCCGCAATTTTTTCCAGCGAAATTTTATTTTCCTTCCAATAGGCGAGCATGAGCAATAACGAGTGTTGCACTAAAGGTAATCCTGAATGCGCATGTTCGTAAGGGCTGTCTTTTTCTTCCAGCGTATGCGGAGCATGATCTGTTGCAATTACGTCAAGCCGATTGTCCAGCAAGGCTTTCCAAAGTGCATTTTTATTTTTTGCTTCTTTTATAGCGGGATTGCATTTTATTAAATATCCGAGTCTATCATAATCATCCGAAGTAAAATGCAAATGATGAACACATACTTCTGCAGTAATCTTTTTTTCCTTTAAAGGAATATCATTGGTAAAAAGATCCAGTTCCTTTTGTGTCGAGATATGCAGAATATGAAGCCGGCTATTGTATTTTTTTGCCAGTGAAACAGCATGAGAAGAAGATTCATAACATGCATTTTCATCTCTTATTAACGGATGATCCGAAGGTTGAAGATTTTGTTTTGAGCTTTTAATTTTTACATAATTATCCTTAATTATCTTTTCGTTTTCGCAATGAGTGGCAATAAGCAACTCACTTTCTCCAAATATTTTATTGAGTTGCGATTCATTATCTACCAACATATTTCCCGTGCTTGAACCCATAAAAATTTTTGCGCCGCAAACATCTTTCTTCCTGGTATTCATTTTTAAAACCTCCTCCGCGTTATTGTTACTTGTACCCATGTAAAATGAGTAGTTGGCTAACGAGGTTTCTTTAGCGATTGAATATTTATCTTCCAGTAATTGTTCGGTAAGTGCATTGGGAATGGTATTGGGCATTTCCATAAAAGAAGTAATCCCTCCTGCAACCGCCGCTTTGCTTTCAGAATAAATAGTTGCTTTATGGGTTAGGCCCGGCTCACGAAAATGAACCTGGTCGTCTATTACTCCCGGTAATAAATGCATGCCTTCGCCAATAATTTCATGAACCCTTTCCTTTACATTGATACCATAATCAATTCTTTCAATACGCCCTTTTTTGAGATAAATATCTTTTTGTTCTATTTTGCCTTCATTGACTATAGATATCTGTTTTAAAAGATAATTTTGCATATCTTGAAATTAAATAATAAGAGCCAAACCCAATGCAAATTATAAAAAGCCTTTCCACACTACTGGTATTTATTTGCCCTATCGTTATTAATGCACAAACAACCTATTTGCCTGAAGGTTCCAAGGAGTACCAGTTTATTGACAGGCTCGAAATTAAACAAGGCAACCACACCGGCATTAATTTCTCTACTTTAAAACCATACAGCAGGCGGGCTGTTGTTGAAGAGGCCGAATTTTTGGACAGCGCCCGCACGGCCTATTCAAACTCTCTCACCGGCGAAGAAAATCCGTGGGCCGGACTTAATCTAACCAAAATTGATGAATACAATCTCCACAGCATTTTAATGGATAATCCAGAATGGGTGACAGGTTCGAAAGAAAGTTTTTTAAGTAAGCAAGCAGTATTAAAAACTTTCTATAAAACAAAACCGAACCTGATTGAAGTGAATGTAAAAGATTTTTTTCTTGCTGTAAACCCGGTAATAAATTTTCAGTTCAATAAAGAATCCGGCAATGATGAAACATTGTTTTATAATAAAAGAGGTATTACGGCCAGGGGACGAATAGCAAATAAAATTGGATATTCGTCCACGATTACCGATAACCAGGAAAGAGGACCGTCATTTTTTCAAAACAGGGTAAATGATTTTAATGCAGTTCCCGGTGTTGGGTTTTATAAAAGATTTAAGACCTCGGGAGTTGACTACTTTGATGCAAGGGGATACGTTACATTCAATGTAACAAAATATATAGATGTTCAATTTGGGTATGATAAAAATTTTATAGGCGATGGATACAGAAGCCTTTTCCTAAGCGACTTTGGTGATAGTTATTTGTTTCTTAAGCTCAATACAAAAATCTGGAAATTTGATTACCAGAATTTGTTTATGGAACTGATGCCACAATTTGTAAAAGGCGGCGACAAACTTTTAGACAGGAAATATGCGGCTATGCATCACTTAAGTCTTAATGTATTAAAATGGTTGAATGTTGGTGTATTTGAGAGCGTAGTGTTTGGGCGAAGAAATAGATTTGATTTTGAATATCTCAATCCAATTATTTTCTTACGACATATTGAAGGTACGGTTGGAAGCCCTGACAATGCTTTCGCCGGCGCAGATTTTAAAGCCAATGTTGCACACCATTTTCAATTTTACGGGCAGCTACTTTTAGATGAGTTTCTCCTGAAAGAAGCCTTTAAAAACGACGGGTATTGGGCAAACAAATATGGCTACCAGCTGGGTGCAAAATATGTAGATGCATTTACCATTAAAAATCTTGATGTTCAAAGTGAAACCAACAGGGTAAGGCCTTTTACGTATACTCACTATGATTCTGTTTCTAATTATACGCATTACAATCAACCCTTGGCGCATCCTCTCGGAGCTGGTTTCCAGGAATTCATCGGCGTGGTAAAATATCAGCCATTACCGAAATTATATTTTAACGCAAGGGCTATTTATTATTACCAGGGTCTTGATTCGGCCGGCGAAAATTTTGGAAGCAATCCTTTTGAATTATACACCACGCGCCTCAAAGACTATGGCTATTTTATTGGCACAGGTAATAAGGTAAAAGTATTCAACGGTTCGTTTGTTGCATCCTATGAGCTTAAAGAAAATCTGTTTATTGAAGGCTCCCTGTTATACCGCAAAATATCAGGTGGAAGCAATACCACCCTTTTTGGCATTGGAATAAGATGGAATGCCGCGAGAAGGGATTATGATTATTAAATCATTTCCCCTAAACTCATTACTCTACAGTCAAAGAAAACGTAATCATCTTTGAGTTGATCTTATCAATCACATTAGAATAACGAAGGTCGGGATCACGGGCATGAAGGTTAACTAAACCGCTACTTAGTTTAATTTCCGGTGATAAAACGAAATACGGGAAATAAATATGGAACCCTAACCCAAGCTCAACACTTATATCGGAGCGTTTAAGCTTTATCAGGTCTTCTGCCTTTCGTGCTCCTGCATTACTGGCGAGATCATAGTCAAATTTTCCACCGGCGATCGTATATACTTTAAAATTACCAATACGATCACTCGAGAATGCTATTTGAAAAGGAAAGCTGAGTGTAATGGATTGCACTTTTTTCTCTATGGATGAATCGTCTCCATAATTCTCGGTATATAGAAAAGCCTTTTCAGAAAATGTAAGATCAAGTGGATGCAATCTCAAATCGAAATGATCGCTCATTCTAACATTCACCAGCCACGCAAGGTTGATACCTGAGCTGTTGATACTTTCAACATCCATAATGGAATCGTACTGCAAAAACCTGGGATGATGCGTAAAAGAAAAGTGAGACGTATTATAGCCAAGGTTTATTCCAAAATGATAAGGTTTATCATCATGGGTCTCCTGATTAACTACATCACGTAGCTGTGCCATGGACACAGCAGAACAAAACATGAATGACAGAATCAGTAAAATTATTTTTCGCCGCAATAAATGGTGCATATTCCTAAACTCAATGTTTTGTAGAAACTGTATCTATATCCTAATTTGTTTAAAATGTGAGTGAATGTTTTTCTTTGAGGAAATTGCTGAACAGAATTATTTAAATATTGATAGGCATCGTTATTCTTTGAAATTAATTTTCCTATTTTGGGTGTTATGAATTTCATGTAAAAGTTGTAAAAATACCTTACAAATGCTGCTGTTGGTTTTGAACATTCCAGTACCACTAATTTTCCCCCAGGCTTCAGCACCCTGTAAATTTCAGACAATCCCTTCTCGAGATTCTCAAAATTCCTGACTCCAAATGCAACTGTCACTGCATCAAACGATTCATCTTCAAATAAAATTGCCTCGCTGTCTCCATTTAACAGCTCAATATGGCGTTCAAGCCCGGATTTTTGCATTTTTTTTCTTCCAATTTCGAGCATTCCTTCACTTATGTCAATACCGGTGATTTTTTCCGGCTTTAGTATTTGGTATGCCGCAATTGCAAAATCCCCTGTTCCGGTAGCAACATCCAGTATTTTTTTTGGTTGCAATGATACCAATTCCTTTATCGCTTTTTTACGCCAACCTGAATCAATACCTCCACTTAAAAAATGATTTAGAAAGTCATAACGAAAAGCAATCTTATCAAACATCTTTTCCACCTGCTTTTTCTTGTTGTCGGTGGAATGGCTGAAAGGCACTACTGTATCATGACTATAAGTGTTCATCGGCTCAAAGATAGTTTTTTGAATTTACAAGATTCCGTGCGAATTATTCTTTCACTTTTATTTTTGATTTATCAAATACTTAAAAAAATAGCAGGATTTTCTTATTGTATATTGCAATTGTATGTACGTAAAAAAAGCAGCATATCTTATCAGCAGCCCGTCTTTTGAAAAATGCCCTGCGCCTGATCGGTCGGAATATGCGTTTATTGGCAGAAGCAATGTTGGCAAATCTTCGCTAATTAATATGCTATGCAACAATGAAAAGCTAGCCAAAACATCTAATTCTCCGGGTAAAACCCAATTAATAAATCATTTTGAGATTACAAGTGTTCCAAAACAAGGAGAGTACAATGAAACAAAATGGTATCTCGTCGATTTGCCGGGCTATGGCTTCGCAAAAATATCTCAAAGCAGTCGCCGAAGATGGGAGCAAATGATTGAAAATTATCTGCGTAAAAGAGAAAATCTAACTAATGTTTTTGTTTTAATAGATTCCAGGCATTCTCCACAGAAACTTGACCTTGAGTTCATACAAAAACTCGGCCTGTGGAAAGTGCCTCTTACGTTAGTTTTTACAAAATCTGATAAAGAAAAACAAACCGTGGTGAGTAAGAATGTAAAATTATTTTTAGAAAAGCTAAGAGAAACCCAACAATTTTTGCCTCAGCATTTCGTCACAAGCTCAGTGAAGAAAACCGGGAAAGAAAAAATTTTGAACCTGATTTCGGAAAGGAATGATGGGAAGAATGCCACGAATTCTTTCTAATTACACGAATGAGAAACTCATACGACACAAAATTTATTTATTCAGCAGCTGCCGGATTAAACTGGTAAAAATTATAAATAGTTGTAGTCTGCGCAATTAGTGTAATTCGCAAAAATTCGTGAAATAAAATTAATTCACCATTTTATTCGCACAACTGCTGCTGGCAAAGGCTTCCGGCTTGGCCTTAAATGCGAAACCCATACCGAGAATATAACCCATTGCTTCACGTAAGGCCTCATTGCTTTTAAAATGTGGATTCGTATTGATATCAGCATGCACTTCCATATCAACATCATACAAAGTAAACAGGTCGCAAAGTTCATAAGCAATTTCAATACTCTTGGCTACTTCCACAAGCATTCTTTCTTTAATGCTGTATTGATGTTTTGTTTTTTCGTTATGAATAAACATGAAACCGCCATGTCCTTCACGAAGAAAAACAATTACAGTTGCGAACTCGGTATCGCTGCCCTTCACCTGGCTGTCGGTACCAATGCAAACTTTTAATTTGTAACCGGCTTTTGATTCTTTTTGGATGGCTGATTCCACAGCACCTTTTATGGGAAGCTCAATAGGGTCGCCATTAAATTTTCTCCAATGCATAAATTAAGGTTTTTTAAAATTACCGAAATTCCTGACACAAAAAGAGGTTAATTCACTGATAAAAATTATTTAACAGAGATTGGCTTCGTTTATTGTTTGCTGTTATAAATAAAAAAACACTATTGTCCGACTAAATCTGCAAAACCCCATGCCAGCCTGCAAAGCCTCACTCCAACCCCCTCTCCCAAGGGAGAGGGCCCAGAACCTGCAACCACAGGTAGTCTCAGCTTGCCCCAATGAATTTTAGTCGGACAACAATGATAAAAAAACTTAAAAGATTTTTCAAAACAGGCGCAAAAAAAAGGGCCAGCCCCTAACGCTGACCCTTAACTTACACATGAATCTACCTTACAGTTTTACAATTCTTTCTGTTGTTCTCTGATTAATACTCATTAACTGGATAAGATAAATTCCGTTAGGGTTGTGATTTATATTGATTGTATGGGTTCCCGAATTGCCTTTTCCCGCCTCTAAAATTCTTCCGTTCATATCTGCTAATCTATATTCATAATTTTCTGTCGCCTGTATTGTTACTTCATTTGTAACTAACGTGGAAACGGTAAATACTTTTTTAGAATTATTATTTGATTTCAGCAAAACCACATTTGAATAAACAGTTTGGTCGGTAACAGACATCGCCCTGATACGGTAATAGATATTTTCTTTAACGAAAGGTGTATAACTAAAATTGTGGGCAGACTGATTAAGAGATGCAAGTGTTTTAAAAGTTGTACCATCAGTTGAACTTTCAAGCGATAAACTACTCACAGGTTCATCTGCAACAATATTCCAATTCAGCAAATGCTTGTCACCGTCAGTTTTGCCTGTTAACGTTACCTGCTTTATTGGTGTAATAAATAAAGGAACGAACGTTCCTGCAATGGTATATGAGCCTAAACTGCCGTAATTAGTAGTGTTGATGTTGCCTGCTCCTTCAACAACCAGGTAATAGGTGCCTGCGTTTAGTGTTGTATCCAATGCTACATTTAAAATATTGACGGGGTCATATATATGCATTACTTCAAATGCAGAGTCGAGTAACTGTAATTTGATATCAAGATCAGCGCCTTCATTATTAGGCCCCACAGAATATGGCTTTGCGTCAATATGCAATGCACCTTGCTTTTCGAAACTAAATTTGAAAACATCCTTATCGCTATTAGTCGTAATAATTCCTTCATCAGAAAACAGGAAATCATTTAGCGTAACCTCGCTTGGATTAAGGCTTGGATCATCACTGTGGTCGTCGGCCCGGTAAGTAAAACCATTATAGGAGGTAATAATTGACAAATTATCCTGGTCGGCTGTACAACCACTTGGAGTAGGGCCGTTATTCCACCCCGAAAAATTTTTATAATAACTGTTGCCCATAACCGGCGCCCAACCCGTTTCGCCGCTTCCCGTTCCTGTGTTATATGTTGCAACCAGTGCGCATGAACCATTATATTTTGCCTGGTGTGAAAGGCCAACCGTATGGCCGCTTTCATGTGTACAACATTCCGCAACCATTTTGGTATTATTCGGCCCTAACCTGTCAGGAAAAACAAAAGCAGGTGTGTCATCGCCCCAGGTAAATGAGCCTGTATAAGATACGCCGCCAACACCTGTGAACCAGCCGCTTGTAGGCGTAATGATTATTCTCATTCTTTTAGTAAGAGGAGCCGCTAAAAATTTTGTTGAGTCTGTTGTTATATTGATATTAAAGGGCCGGAAGTCTTCTGATACGCGATTGAAGATTTCAGTGATTTGTGTATCACTTAATCCGGAAGGCGCACAGTCCAAGGGATTCCCGCCATTCCATGAAGATGCCTGTACATATTGGCCGTCGAAGTCCAGGAAAATAGTCGCCTGTGCTCCAGGTAAGCTGCTTAATACAGGCAGGCAGTTAGCTTTAAAAGAAACCAGTGTGAAAAAAGACAATATGATAGTAAAAAATATTTTCATCGATTAGGGTAATTCTTAAAATTGTAAGATGATTGGGTTCATTTAAAAATCCTGTATAAGTTCATCGGTCTGAATTTTATTAAATGTGTAATTTCCTGTATTGTCTTTTTTCAGTTCATATCCATCAGCATATTTTTCATTAATAATACGCCCAACATAAGTGATAGTATTGTCGTCGTTAATTCGTTTTGAAACAGAAAGCAGCGTATTATTTAATGATGGAAATTTTATTAATACACTCGAAAGGTTGTTGTAGCGTTTGACAGATGAGAAGACAATTCCTGTAAAAGAAAATTGATTGTTAAAATTTAATTGAATTACAGAACCTTCAGCGGCATTGAAAGCTTTGTTAAGCTCCGATACTGATGCAGCAATATTTTCAGAAAAACTATTAAATAGATAAGGCCTTGAAGATGTAACAACTTGTGCATGGGTTTGATAAGTTATACTCATCAGGGCGCACAGGAAAAGCGTTCGGAAGATAGTTTTCATAGTTGGAATTTTGGGTTCAGTTGTATCGGACAAATAATAAAACGACACTTCAGTATAAAAATTATATTATACTTGAAAAAAGTTCCTATGAAAATAAATATGGGAAAAACTACTCTTAAAATAAAGTATTAATACTGACCGGTACTCAGTAAAACCAACGTGCAGGCTTCCTGTGGCAGAATTCCTTTTTCTTTGGCCATAGCAGACAGTTCTTCATTTTCGGCCCCCGGATTAAAAATTATTCGCTTTGGTTTGAGGGATAAAATGTAATTGTAATATTGCCTTTGATTGCCGGGGTTGAGATAAAGTGTAACAGTATCAAGATCATCAATATTTTGTTCCTGTGTGCCAATTTCAACATCCCCTACTTTGCCTGCACGTTTACCGATGCCGATTATTTCATGCCCTCTCTCCCTGAGAAAATTAATTGCAAGATAGCTGTAACGGGAAGGATTAGCCGAAGCCCCTAAGACAAGTGTTTTCTTTGGCATATGAAGATCATTAATTTAAAAATTTGGCGCGCAATTCAGCGGTCGGGATCATGCACTCATCTTTTCTTCCAAACCAGCGGTACCTGTTTTTTGCTATAAAATTATAGATACTGTCCCTCAAAAACCTGGGTATAATCATAAACACATAGGTAATACTCCATAGTCCATTTAAACTTTTTAAAACCTTTAGTGCAGCTGTTGACCGGCAGTATACATTTCCATTTTCAACAAGAAAAAATGAATCCATACTGGTCGTGTAGAAATTATGTTCACTGAGAATTTTTTTACCCTCTCTGGATTGAAGAGACGCAAATACAAAATGGTTTTTCTTGTCCCTTTTGATAACAAACTGTACCGCCGTATTACATAAGTTACAAACACCATCAAATAATATTATTGAATGCTCCCTCATCTGTTTGTAAAATTACTAAAACTCTTTCCCATGGGTAGCTTTTATCATTTTATGAATAACAAAAGGGAAATATTTTATGCTGCCGATAAACCAGTTGGTTATGTTTTCCCGGCCAAACATTTTCTGAATCATACGCCCGGTGTTTAACCGTCTTTCAAAATTCAATTTCCACTGCCGCTTATACTCATTTTCCATATTACTTCT
Organism: Chitinophagales bacterium; assembly: GCA_038258875.1. Lineage (GTDB taxonomy): Bacteria > Bacteroidota > Bacteroidia > Chitinophagales > Chitinophagaceae > Ginsengibacter. The sequence goes on along the minus strand of JBBSPK010000010.1, from coordinate 16,098 downwards.
CGTGATAGTTTTTTTCAAAAAAGCGTCAATACATTTAAATGCGATTTTAGATGAATGCAATGCAATACTCATCCCGTTGCCACATAGCGGGGTAATCATTCCTGCGGCATCACCCGTCATTAAAATATGATTGTCAATTTGCAATTTTTTATCGAAGCTTATTTGAGATATCGTAACCGGCACCGGTAAAACAAATTTTGATTCAGCGAATATTTTTTTAAGAAATGGATTTTTACATAAAACATTTTCTTCCATTTCCTTCACTGAATTATTATTCTCTTTTAGGTTTTGCGCAGTAGTTAAATAACAAAGGCAGTATTTATCGCCTTCAACTTCAGAAATACCGCAATAGCCATTTTTAAAATTGTGCAGGGCAATAGTGCCAGGAGTCATTGATGTTTTCACGTGATATTTTACACCAATATAATTATTAAGTTTACCCGGCTTTTTCTTTATAAAATTTCGTGACCACTTCACATCAAGGTTACTTCTTTTTCCGAAACTTCCACACACAATTGAAGAAATAATTTCACCACCATTATAAATCACTTTAAACAGGTCTTCATTAAAATGAACGTCACTCACTTTACTTTCGTCTAACACAGTTACGCCATTTAACACAGCAATTTTTTTCAACTCATTATCAATAAAAAAGCGGCTGATACCAAAGCCACCCATGTCCAGGTTAGCCTTAATAAAATTGCCGTTTGGAGAAGAAACTATTAGTTTTTTTATTATTGGAAACTCAATTGTTGATAGCTTAAGCCCAAGGCTTTCAATAAATTTCCAGCTTTCAAGGCTAATATATTCCCCACAAACCCGATGAAAAGGATATTTTTCTTTTTCGAATAAAATTACTTTATGGCCGGCTTGTGAGGCTAAAATAGAAAGCGACAACCCGGATAAGCCACCGCCTATTATTGCCACATCATAAGTTGTACTTATGCCAGGTTTATTATTGGTTTTGCTGTTCAATAGTTACATGATAATTTTACTCGTTATCAAATACCTAAAAGCCCATTTCCATTCAATAGCATAATTCGCTATCCCGGCTTTTTTTAACACACTTTCCAATTCATTTTTTTTGAATCCTCTCAATACTGATAGAGGCGCATCATTTTTTACAAGATAAGACCTCGAAAAAAATTTTGTAAGATATTTTATAGAATTATACGCCAAAGGGTGTCGCTGCAAATCATTAATAAAAAATCCTGTTGCGGAATTCTGTCGCATCCATTGCATCATTCTCACAAGTTCTTCATCAGTAAAGTGATGACAAAAAAGAGATGAAAAAATAATATCTGGTTTATTGGTACCAAAGTTTACGAACCTGTAATCCGATACGATAAAATTTACATTGTTCACCCGGGTTTTTTCTTTGGCATATTCAATACAATCCGCATTTATATCAACTCCAATAAATTTTGCATCAATTTTATTTCTATTACAAAATACTGCCAGTGCGTTTAGGTTATCTCCGCCACCGCAACCAATTTCGCATATAGAAATATGTTTTTTATTTCCTGCAAGTTTTTTAAACCCGCTGATTGTTATTGAATGGCCTCCAAGATGTGAATTAATAAAATTAAGCTCCATCATATTTTCAGCAATATCTTCAAAAGGGATGTTATCGCTATCGAGAAGTTCTTTGTTGAAGGAACGCTTGCTGTAGTCAATCATCAGATAAAATAAATGTCTCTAATGTAAGACCCGGACCAAAAGCGGCGCCAAAAATATTTGTCTTCCTGTGTCGTCTACTATCAATTGAATCCATAATTTCTTTAAGAACAAATAAAATTGTTGGTGACGACATATTTCCATAATTTTTTAAAACATTGTAGGAGTATTTCAAATCATCGGCTGTTATATTTATACTCTTTTCGATAGCCGTAAGAATTCTTTTACCTCCGGGATGAAGGCACCAATGAGAAATATCATTTCTATCAAGCCTTGCATTTTCCAGAGCATTATTCAGGAGCATACTAAAATCCTGTTCAATTAATTCAGGAACATAACCTGAAAGAGTCATTAAAAATCCCGATGATGAAATTTCCCAACTCATATCCTTTTTCCCTTTAAAAGCAACTTCGCTGTGAAAATTATTTAGTCGTAGCCCTGGTTCTTTGTCATCATCATGGGTAACCAATACTGCCGCAGCGCCATCACCAAATAAGAGGCTTGAAGCAATATTGTCAATAGTATTTTCCCTTTGAAAGTGGAGCGTACAGAGCTCCGTACAAACAACCAGCACCCGGGCATGCTTATTCTTCGCACAAAAAGCATCGGCTAATTTTAAACCATGTATGGCAGCATAGCATCCCATAAAATTCACGGATGTCCTGAAAATATTTACCGGCAAATCCATCGCTTCCATTATTTGCAAATCAAGGCCTGGAGCACTCATGCCTGTACAACTTACCGTTATTAGATGAGTTATTTCTCCTTTTCCAATTTTATTTTCAATGCATTTTTCAATAGCGTTTATTGAAAGAGCCGGAGCCGTTTTATTAAACCATTTCATCCTCAGTTCAAGGCTGGGAAACGGATGAAGATTTTCTGTGGGCGGATAAAATTGCCAGTCACCTGCGCCAAGACTATAGTCAGGCAACACGGAATACCGGGTATCAATAGCACTTTGATTATATAAAAATTTCAGTTTTCTCTTATCAGCTTCATTCATTGCATATACCTGCTGCATGAACGTGAGAATATTTTTTTGCTCATGCCTGTAACAAGGCACCGCGGTTGATATAGAAATAACTTTACTCAACGAGATGTAATATTAATAAAGTGATAAAACCGAGGTTCGCACATACGGATGCTAACAAATTCATCCGCATAGTGTTTTTAAAATTAGCTTCTTTTTTATTTATGTAAACCTTCCTGAACCATATAAAGAAATATACGAGTACCGGAAGCATCAGGGTTTGCAAAATGATAAATCTCATCCATTCAAGGTTTAAAAAAAATTGAAGTGCCAGCATACAAAAAGCCAGTGCATATACAATGCCAGTAAAAATAAATGTACCTGTATAGCCAAGTTTATAGCTAATTGTTTTCACACCATCTTTAATATCTTCTTCATGTTGATATATTTGAGTGAGCGGATAAAAGCCCCCAATCAACAGGCTTGATGCAGCTATTGAAATAACGGGAACATGAATTGTGTGGTTGCTATCCGCGCCATGATATACCAAAAAAAAAGTTACTGCTCCCTGGAAAATTATCACCGTAAGATATCCGATTACCGGAAATTTTTTTAGGCGTACTTTTCTATAACTGTAGGCTTTTGAAGCAATGATATAAAGAAAAATTCCTGCGGCAAATAACCCCGATACAAAAAAGCTCAGCGCTATTGCTGCTATATCCATTAAAATGGTGACCAAAAATAGTTGGCGTGTTGGCTGAAGGGGATTTTTTACGCCACCTATTGGGGACGTATCCCTATCCATATAGCTGTTATATCCATTGCTTGAGGGATAAACCAACAAATGAAGAATAAAAAAAATTAAAAACGAATCGTAAAAATTTATTTTATTAACCTGGCTTAATGCAAAAAAATAAACCGGCATTAGGAAAAAAGAAAAATGAAAGCGGAGGAGTTGTAGTGTGGATTGAAGTTTTGTATTCACTTCTAAAATTAAAGTAAATTTTATTGATGAGCGCGGATCGAAAAATGGGTGTTTCCAGATCTATTTCCCCTATTCTTACCAGATACAAAAAGTTTAGGCTTTATCCCCTTTTTTAAATCACTGAATAACTTGAAAGGGGGGCAAAATCGCATTTGCAAAAAAATAATTTTTTTGCTATTAATCAAGCCAATTTCTTACACCAGCATTGTAACCGGGTTTTCCAAAAACTTTTTTACTGTTTGAAGGAAGGCAGCGCCAATAGCGCCATCCACGCTTCTATGATCACAGCTTAATGTTACTTTCATAACGTTGGCGACTCCGAAGCCGTCTCCTTTTTTTACAACAATTTCCCTGATACGGCCCACCGCCAGAATAGCACTATCTGGTGGATTTATAATTGCAGTAAACTCTTCTATGTCCATCATCCCAAGATTGGAAATAGTGAAGGTATTGCCGCTGAATTCATCCGGTTGTAATTTTTTATTCCTTGCTTTATCATAAAGGCTTTTTGCATCGGAAGCAATTTGAGACAACGTTTTTTGATCTGCAAAACGTATTACCGGTACGATTAAACCTTCAGGCATTGCGACGGCGGAACCAATATGTATATGCTTGTTTTGCCTTATAAAATCACCCATCCAACTACTGTTAACCGCAGGATGCTGTCTCAGCGCCATAGCACAGGCTTTTATCACTAAATCGTTAAATGAAATTTTCACCGGGCTTACTTCGTTTATGGATTGCCGTGAGGTAATGGCATTATCCATATTGATTTCCATGGTAAGGTAGAAGTGTGGAGCAGTGAATTTACTCTCGCCTAATCTCCTTGCGATGGTTTTACGCATTTGTGTATTTGGGATATCCTCATACCTTTCCTCTCCAACCTGTTCGAATGGCTGAACAGGCCTTTGCACCTCGGCTGCCTTCTTACCTTCTTCTTTTCCTTTTTCGGTTGGCTTATATGAATCGATATCTTTTTTCACAATTCTTCCTCCATCCCCGCTGCCCTGTACTTTTGAAATATCAATCCCTTTATCTGCTGCTAATTTTTTTGCTAACGGCGAAGCCTTTACTCTTCCATTTTCTGAAGAAGATATCGGGGCTTCCTCAATTGCATTATTCCCGGAAGGTGTGGCGGATGGTTCGGCCTTTTCTTTATCCTCTGTCTCCTTTTTAGCTTTGGGAGCCTCCTCGCTACCTTTATTTTTTTCTGCATCTATAAAACCACTCACATCCGTTCCTTTCTTTCCCACTATCGCTATTATATCATTTACTTTTGCTGCCTGTCCTGCTTCTACCCCGATATATAGCAATGTTCCCTCTTCGTAACCTATCACATCCATTGTGGCCTTATCAGTTTCTACCTCGGCAATCGTGTCGTCACTTTTTACATTATCGCCTACTTTTTTATTCCATTGAACAATTTTCCCTTCGGTCATCGTATCACTTAAAAGAGGCATCCTTATAACTTTCGCATCTTTTGGTAATTCGGCTGCAGGCTTATCAACTGAACTTGCCGGGCTTTCTTCTTTCGGCTTTTCCTTGTCATCTTTTTTCGGGGCGTTTTTAGCAGACGTGTCCTTTTCTTTTTTTGATTCTTTCTTATCATCATCCAAAACGGCTTTGTAATCTTCCCCAGCTTTACCTACAATCGCAAGAATACCTTCCACCGGCACAGATTTTCCTTTTTCTACTCCGATATACAACAGCGTGCCTTCGTTATAACTTTCCAATTCCATTGTTGCCTTATCCGTTTCTACTTCAGCCAGTAAGTCACCGGGCTTAATTTTATCTCCTACTTTTTTATGCCATTCCACAATTACGCCTTCTGTCATCGTATCACTCATTCTCGGCATTCTTATCGCTTCCGCCATAAATAATTTCAGTTTTTTATAAAATTGAGAGGTGAAATTACTGCAAAATCAGCAAAAGATTTTGTATGAAACTATTGTAAAAAAGTAATTTGAAATTTTCGTTTACAATTTGCAACTCACAAATCCAATCTTACTATAAAAATTGATCACTCTCACTGTCTCTGGATCTGTAAAAATTAATGCAGATTCTGAATTTATCTTAAAGTAAATCTATCAGCTTCACCTCGTCAAAACTAAAACTTCTTTCAATCACATCCTGTGTGATAAGTTCACCCGAAGCTGAAACTTTTTTAATCACAGTTTCGAACACCATGTTTCCCTTTTTTAATTTTACAGTTTTATCCCTGGAAAATAAAAACTCATTATACTCGGCAAGCATTTTATCGCCATTATCGCCTTGCAAAGCATCTAATCTTTTTAAAACAATTTCATGAAGTTCCTTCGCTAATTGTAAAACGTTATAGGTTCTTCCGGTTACTTCTCTTAGTGACGTGGCTTTCAAACTATCGTTTTCAAAATTTTCCTGGTTGATATTAAGCCCGATGCCAACAACGGCCCACTGCCATAAGTTGCCTGCAACCACATTCTCTATAAGAATCCCTCCTGCCTTCCTGTCATTGAGGAAAATATCATTTGGCCATTTTATTTTAATATTTTCCCGGGTATATTTTAAAAAGAAATCGTAGCAGGCGAGCGCAGCTGCAATACTTACCAGGAACTGCTGCTGCACAGGTAGCCACTGCATTTGTGCCACTATAGAAAGGAGAATATTTTCACCTTTTTTGCTTTTCCATACATTACCACGCCTGCCTTTTCCGCAATTTTGTTCCATGGCAAATACGGCATATCCGCTACCTGCACCACCCTTTTGAACCAATGCCATGGCATAGTTGTTGGTACTATCCACTGTTTCAAGAATCTTAAATTTTTTTGAAGCCGGTGACACTGAAAGGTATTAATAAAGAATTAGTATTTTTGAGTAAAAGGTTGTGTAAAAAAAAGCAATCTATTTCAATAAATTTTATTTCTATGGATATTATGCCCTGGAAACTGACTTAAAATGAATGCATTTGAATAAATTAACCTTATTAGATACAAGGAAAAAACCTCCTCTTACAAGATTAACAAGAAACAGCAAAATCATCAAGACAATTATCCATGCTATCCAGGAAAAAAAAGGTGAGAATATTGTAAGCCTCGATCTCAAAAAAATACCAGAGGCTGTGACGGATTTTTTTATTATTTGTGAGGCATCCAATAATATACAACTTAAAGCTATTGCGGACTCTGTCGAACTCGAGGTTAAAAAAAAGTGTGGGGAATTACCTTATAAACATGAAGGAAGGCAAGGTGAACATTGGATTTTAATAGATTATGTAAATGCTGTTGTTCATATAATGTTACCGGAACCCCGTAAATTTTACAAGTTGGAAGAAATGTGGAGTGATGCTTCGGTAATTGAACATTAATTTTAAATTGATAACCTTTACTTACACTTATACAATTACTTTTTATAAACCTTCCTTAAGAGTTACAACATAAAAATAAAATATTGCAAGGCAAATTATATATGGCAACTGAAGAACAGAAAAAGAAAATGATACAAAAAAGGCTTAATCCGGGGAATAATAACTCACCGGAAGAAGACCCAAAAAAACGTCCAAGGATAAGTATTTACTGGATTTACGGGCTAATCTTCGCCGCAATTATCGGCTATAATCTTTTTTATCGCGGTACTTCGGGGAGTGGGGTTGAAATTGAGAATACACAATTTTTTACTATGCTGAAGCGGGGTGATGTTGACCAGATAAAAACAGTGGGCAATAAAAAAATCGTAAAAGTATTTATTAGCCAGCAGGCACTTCAAAATGACCCGTCATTCTATCAAGGTGTTTTTGGAAATGATTACGATGCTGTTAAGAAAATGACGCCACCACAGGCTTACTTTTCAATAATAAAAGATGAAACTTTTTCGGCAGATATACGCCAGTTTTATAATGATAATCCCACAGTAAAGCATGTTGCGGATAAGCCAGGTGATGAAGGAGAATTATTTGGCCAGATTGTAAGCACCCTTTTGCCAATCTTATTAATTGGCTTATTGTTTATAATGATGATGCGCAAAGTTGGCGCAGGTGGAGGTGGAGGTGGTCCCGGAGGCATTTTTAATATTGGCAAATCAAAAGCTACGCTGTTTGACAAGGGAGCCCGTGTGAATATTAATTTTGGTGACGTGGCTGGTCTCGACGAAGCAAAAGTAGAAGTAATGGAGATCGTTGATTTCCTGAAAACTCCCAAAAAATATACAGCTCTTGGTGGGAAAATCCCTAAGGGAGCGTTGCTGATAGGCCCTCCCGGAACAGGAAAAACATTGTTGGCGAAGGCTATGGCCGGTGAGGCGCAGGTACCTTTTTTCAGCTTAAGCGGAAGTGATTTTGTTGAGATGTTTGTTGGCGTGGGTGCCAGCCGTGTACGGGATTTATTTAAACAAGCCCGGGAAAAAGCTCCATGCATAATTTTTATTGATGAGATAGATGCAATAGGCCGGGCAAGAGGAAAAAATATGATGATGAGTAATGACGAGCGGGAAAATACACTAAACCAGTTGCTGGTTGAAATGGATGGTTTTTCAACCGATATTGGCATTATTATTCTTGCAGCAACCAACCGTCCCGACGTATTAGATAATGCCTTGCTTCGCCCGGGCAGGTTTGACAGGCAGATAACCATTGATCGCCCTGACCTCGTTGGCCGTGAAGCAATTTTTAAAGTTCATTTACTACCGATAAAAATTTCGCAAACACTGGATGTACATAAACTTGCCGAACAAACACCTGGATTTGCAGGTGCTGACATCGCTAATGTATGTAATGAAGCTGCGTTAATCGCTGCACGTAAAGGCAAAGATGCGGTTGATATGAGCGACTTCCAGGATGCTATCGACAGGGTAATTGGAGGCCTGGAAAAAAAGAACAAAATTATTTTACCTGAGGAAAAAGAAATTATTGCATACCATGAAGCCGGTCATGCAATTTGCGGTTGGTTTCTCGAGCATGCATACCCGTTATTAAAGGTTACTATAGTGCCAAGGGGAACAGCAGCTTTAGGTTATGCGCAGTACACTCCAAAGGAACAATACCTTTATAATACCGATCAACTGCTCGACCAGATTTGTATGACTCTTGGCGGAAGAGCAGCGGAAACAATTTTCTTTGGGAAAATCTCCACGGGTGCCAGCAATGATCTGCAGCAAATAACAAAAATGGCTTATGCTATGGTAACAGTATACGGTATGAATGAGAAGGTAGGTAATATAAGCTTTTACGATCCCCAGCAGGAGAACACATTCACAAAGCCTTTTAGTGAAGAAACAGGAAAAATGATTGATGAGGAGGTGAGAAAATTAATTGATAAGGCATTTGTACGAACAAAAGAATTGCTTACTGAACGGAGAAATGAAGTTGAAATCGTCGCAAAGGAACTGCTGAAAAGAGAGGTTCTTTTTCAAAGCGATGTAGAGGCTTTAATTGGTAAGCGCCCTTATGAAGAAAAGAAAGCATTGGATTTTGTCGATAACCCTAAGGAAGCAATTATTGATCCCCCCATTCATGGAGTTGTCAGTTGATAATACCGCATAAAGAAAAGGCAATGAAAGTTTCTTCTTCAAAAGAGAAAATTTTAAAAAAAATAAGAGAGGCACTGAGTAACCCGGTGCCTTTGCCTTTTCCAAAAAGTGAGGGAACGAATTCTGTTTTCCGGCCGCAAAAGGAAGCCCTTGAAATCTTATTTGCGGAAGAGTTTACCAAACTTCTGGGCAAATTTGCTTTTTGTATTAACGAGGCAGATATGAAACGTCAGCTCCGGCATCTTGTTGCCCAACAAAAATGGACAAGTATTTATTGCGTTGAGGATAAGCTTTTAAAAATATTTGATGAGGGTACCGGGCTGGCCATCGGGATTAATAAATCTACACTTGCGGATTGCGATGCCTCGGTTACATCCTGTAAATTTTTGGTCGCACGCACAGGCTCTATCGTTCTCACGTCGGCACAGCAGGATGGCCGCACAGCAAGTGCGTATGCCCCGGTGCACATTTGTATTGCTTATATTGATCAGCTTGTATACGATACCAGGGATGCTCTTAAATCATTTAAATCTTTGGGCAAGGATAGCATTCCATCTTTTATAACTTTTGCGGCAGGACCAAGCCGTACTGCAGATATAGAAAAAACCCTCGTTGTGGGTGTTCATGGGCCAAAAGAAGTTTACTTATTTTTGATTGATAAATCTTCAAAGTAATACATCGATTACCCAATGAAGCCATAATGAGTGACTCACCAAAAAAAATATATTTCCTTTCTGATTTTCATCTTGGGGCACCCGACCGCCAATCAAGCCTAGTTAGAGAAAAGCGAATAGTCTCTTTTCTTAACGAAATAAAAAATGACGCTTCTCAAATATTTATCCTTGGAGATCTATTTGACTTTTGGTATGAATACAAAAAAGTAGTCCCCAAAGGATTTGTAAGAATTTTAGGTAAACTTGCTGAGCTAACTGACAGCGGTATTGTTATTAAATTTTTTGTTGGAAACCATGACATGTGGATGAACGGATACTTTGAAGAAGAATTAGGGATAGAAGTTTTTCTTGAACCTAAAGAATATGAATTTAACGGCAAGAGGTTTTTAATAGGTCATGGTGATGGCCTTGGACCAGGAGACCACAGGTATAAGTTCATAAAAAAAATTTTCAGGAATAAATTTTCCCAACGTGTTTTTGGCGCTTTACATCCGTCGATGGGTATTGGGATGGCCGATTACATGAGTCGTAAAAGCAGGGCTGCTACCGGTAAAACTGATGAGCATTTTTTGGGAGAAGATAAAGAATGGCTGATTATTTTTTGCAGAGAAATGCTCGAAAAAAAACATTATGATTTTTTTATTTTCGGCCACAGGCATTTGCCAATTGACTACAAATTAAACGATACCAGCCGGTATATAAATCTTGGTGATTGGATTAAATACAACAGCTTTGCTGTATTTGACGGAAAAACTGCAGAGCTGAAATATTTTGAATTATGACTGCTCACTTTAAAAAATATTTTTGTGTTTTTATAATTATCGCCCTGTTGTGCAATAGCCACACCGTCATGTCGCAGGATGATTCTCTCTTTCGGTTTTTGAAAAAAATAGAATACCCTATTTCTTCTTTTACTGTTGATAATCTTGGAGAACTATATATAATTAATATCGATAACCAGCTCAAAAAATATAATGAAAGGGGCGATTCTGTTGGCGTATTCAACCAGGTTACCAAATACGGGAAGTTGAGTTATGTGGAAGCTCAAAATCCATGGAAAGCAATTCTCTTTTACCAAAATTATTCCACAATTGTGTTGCTCGATAAATACCTCAATGTACTTACGAACATTAATTTGCGTAAACAAAATATCTTCCAGGTCAAGGCAGTCACCACGTCTTACGATAATAACATTTGGCTGTTTGATGAACAGGATAGTAAATTGAAAAAGATTGATGATGGAGGCAATAAACTTTTTGAAACAGTTGATTTCCGGCTGCTATTTGATTCGGTGCCGACTCCTGAAAAAATAATTGACAGTGATGGATTTGTTTATTTATACGATCCAGAAAAAGGATTATATATTTTTGATTATTACGGAAGTTTTAAAAACAAGTTACCTTTTTTAAACTGGACAGATATTGCCATAATCGATAAACAGATTTATGGTTTTGACAAAGAACATTTATATCGCTATGCGCCCCCTTCCCCTGATGTAAAGCAATATTTGCTTTCCCCTTCATTACAAAATAATAATTCGCTTAAAGTAAGTAATCACAAAATCTATATTCTTAAAGATCAGCAACTCGGGATTTATTCTCTTCAATAGATTCGCTGCATAATTTAAATTGCACTATGAAATTTCTTGACCAGGTTTTTTTTGATAATTCTTTACGCAGTTATCTCGCGGTAATTATAGCCATTCTCGTTGCATTACTATTGAAAAGAATTATTTCAAAATATGCGGCCGCACTGCTTTTCAAATTAGTAGAAAAGAACGCAACAAAACTGGACCGGGCAAAATTTGTAAGTCTTATCGTATCACCTATTGAAAGAATTTTATTTGTATTAATAAGTTTTTTTGCGATTGACAGGCTTAATTTTCCAGGGCCGCTTATGTTTTCTTTTCACGACCTCACAAGCCGCGACATTCTCCAGGGCATTGCCTCAGCAATAACAATTCTTTGTTTTGTTTCGCTCATAATCAGGTTCATGGATTTTTTAGTAATTCTAATAAAAGACAGAGCAACAGATGGAAAAACTTCACCCGGGCAGCATCAGCTGTTATTTTTCTTTAAAGATTTAATAAGAGTCATCATTATAATCATAGGAATTGCATTTATAATAAAATTTTCACTAAGGATTAATATCGGAAACCTGCTTACGGGCTTAAGTATCATCGGTGCTGCGTTGGCCCTTTCTGCAAGAGAGAGTCTTGAAAACCTAATTGCGTCATTTATTATATTTTTTGATAAACCGTTTGAAACCGGGGATACGGTAAAAGTGAATAATGTAACGGGGACGGTTGAACGCATTGGTTTAAGAAGCACCCGTGTACGCACTGCTGAAAAATCAATGGTTACAGTGCCTAACAAGCAAATGGTAGACAGTATCCTGGATAACTGGAGTATGCGTGACTTGATCAGGAATGAAATAAAAACATTTCTTTCGCCACACACTTCAGCAGAAGAGCTGGAAAAAGTAATTTCAGGAATTGAAGAAATTCTTGCTTCTAAAAAAGATAAGGTTCAAAATTTTTCTGTGTATTTACAGGAAATCAATAATGATAGTGCAGTGATTATGGTAATTTATTTTACAAAATTTCCGACTCCGGCAGATGAACTTAATAAATTAAAACAGGAAATAAATGTTGATATAAAAAGACTCCAGGAAAAGCATGAAATAAAGCCGTCAAGCCCTGGTTCCGTAAAACTGGTGGGTTAAATAACCTGCCTTATTGCGCTTTTCCATTTATAATATCGGTCAGCCCTTTATCCCAATAACCACTCTTTCCATATTCAACTAAACGGCCAAATTCCTTTCCGTCTTTCATCACAACAATTGTAGGGGTAGCAGTAATGTGTAACGCTTTTGCCATATTGCCGGTCGTATTCTTTTTGCGGTCAACCGCAAAAAGCACAATATGATCTTCCGGGAAACCCGAGGCTTCCTGGATTTTGAAAAATTTGGGTACAATGAAATGAGAGTCTTCGCACCATGTGCCAGTGAAAATGATAAAATATATTTTGTCTTTATTATTTCTAAAGGCGTCAACAGCATCAGTATCCGGGTTTTGGTATATTTTCTGGCTTTCAGCATACCAGTGAAATGATGTATCGCTTTCTAAAATATTTTTATCAATTATACCTAAGAGCATTTTTGCATTGTCATGCGCCGAATCTGCAAGAACAGTATACTGGCTTTGTGAGTGAGTTTGCGCAAAGGCACCAAGCGATACATAAGTCGAGATAAAAATACTTAGGAGTATATTTTTCATAAGCGGCTTTACAAATTACTTTTCAGTTCAAGCAAAAACAATTTTATCTTCTGCAAAGATTCAATCATAGCATGTTTCTCCCCTGCTGCCTTATTGTTTTTCAAAAATCCTTTGGCTCCATCAATCGTGTATTTTCTTTCGCGGAGTAAATGATAAATCATTTTAAGATTTTTTACATCCTCAGGCCTGAAAAAACGATCGCCCTTTTTATTTTTTTTTGGTTTTAAAATTGAAAATTCATTTTCCCAGTACCTGATTAAAGAAGTGTTTTCTTTAAACATGATCGCTACATCACCAATTGAATAATATTGTTTCTGAAAAAGAATTTCATCCTCAGGAATTTCAATGAGATCGGCATCCGCGCCCATATCTTTCAGGCTTTTTCTTCCCCTTTTTCTTTTAGGTGCATCCCTATTTTCATTGATTAATTTATCCATTTTTTTCTTTTGAGCATCATCAAAATCAAATGTAATTTGTGATAGGGCCATTTTAATCAAGGCTTTTTGCGCTTCCGGTGGAAGCGATTTTTAAAATTCTGTCAAACTGTTCAGGTGTAAGGTCGTTATAAAAAAAATAAACAGGGTCAACTTCCTGGCCATTTACATGTACTTCATAATGGCAGTGCGGACCGGTACTTTTACCCGTGCTACCCACCCATCCTATTACTTCACCCCGCTTAATTTTTTGTCCTGCTCTCACTTTCACTCTCACCATATGGCCGTATAAAGTTTCATAGCCATATCCATGATTTATTATCACATGATTTCCATAGCCGTCTCCTGTAAAGCCCGCCAGTTTTATTCTTCCATCACCTGTTGCATAAATGGGCGTACCCTGCGGAGCAGTAAAGTCGAGCCCCTTATGCATTTTAGGTGTTCCGTATACAGGGTCAATCCTCATGCCAAAACCTGAAGCGATCCTGTCAAGATCGCGATTGCTCACAGGTTGTATAGCCGGAATACTTGAAAGTTTTGCTCCCTGGTTTTTAATAAGATTTTCGATTTCGTTATAACTGGTATATTGGTAATTAATTCTTGCTTCTATGTTATTAAGTGTTTTTGCAAGTTCATTTCCCAGCTCTTCATCATTAATGGCCTGAACTTTTTGGAGTTCAATTTTATGTTCCGTTAATTTTGCCCGTGCGCTATCTGGTAAAGGATTTGCTTCAAAAATAGAACGGTATACCTGGTTGTCACGTTGCTCAAGGGCACCCATTTCCTGCTGAAGCTTTTCTGCCTGCGATACCAGCAGATCATAATTTTGCTTCATTTTTTCGTATTTCGCTTCCGCAATTTTTGCCTGCGGTGAAGGGATAAAACGAAATGCAAGAAACACGAGTATGAATGCGGTGACTATAGATGCGGCTATAAATCCAAAAAAACGTAAAAGTCTTACACGTAAAGGTGTTACAAGCTTTTCGTAACGTAATGTGTGGGTATTATAATAATATTTTATTTTTTTCATTACATAAAGCAGGAAAGATGACGACAGTAGACTTAAAACCTGTGGCTGCTTCTAAATGCACTTAAACAAATATCTTTGACGACTTTAATTTGGTTATACAAACAAAGATAACCTCATAACCCACAAATCAATCTTAAAATTCATAAGCGGTATGATGCAGAGTGCAGAGATAAGACAACTTTTTTTTGACTTCTTTAAATCCAAAGAACATTCGATAGTAACATCTGCGCCTATTGTTATTAAAGATGACCCCACGCTGTTATTCACCAATGCAGGTATGAATCAATTTAAAGATTATTTTCTTGGAAATAAAAAGCCCTCGCATGCAAGAGTAGCCGATACTCAAAAATGTTTGCGTGTGAGTGGCAAGCATAACGACCTGGAAGAAGTAGGCGTTGATACCTACCACCATACTATGTTTGAGATGCTTGGCAACTGGAGTTTTGGAAATGCAGAAGGAAATATTAAGCCTTACTTTAAAGAAGACGCCATTGCATGGGGATGGGAGTTGCTTACCAAAGTGTACAAAATTCCCGGAGATAAATTATATGTAACTGTTTTTGAAGGAGATGAAAAAGAAGGCTTGCCAAAAGATGAAGAAGCAATTTCTTATTGGAAGAAATGGATACCTGAAGACAGAATATTAATGGGAAATAAGAAAGATAATTTTTGGGAGATGGGTGATACCGGCCCTTGCGGGCCCTGTACGGAAATACATTTTGATTCGAGAACAGATGAAGAAAGAAAAAGAATCGACGGAAAAACTTTAGTAAATAACGATGATCCGCAGGTTATTGAAATATGGAATATTGTATTTATTCAACACAATAGAAAGAAAGACGGAAGCCTTGAATCTTTACCTGCAAAGCATGTAGATACCGGAATGGGATTTGAAAGACTGGTGAGGGTTTTACAAAACAAACAAAGCAATTATGATACAGATATTTTTAGTGGAACGATTGTAGCAGTAGAAAAGCTATCGAATAAAAAATATAAATATTCAGATAGCAAACAAGACGTCGCTTTTCGGGTAATTGCCGATCACATTCGGGCAATAGCGTTTCCAATTGCAGATGGTCAATTGCCTTCGAATACAGGTGCAGGTTATGTTATAAGAAGAGTTTTACGCAGGGCAGTAAGGTATTATTATTCTTATCTCGATGTAAAGGAACCAATGCTTTTTAAATTGATTCCTTTGATTTCGGACCAATTTAAAAATGTATTTCCCGAATTAGAGACACAAAAAGATTTTGTTGGAAAAGTTGTGCATGAAGAAGAACAAAATTTCTTGAGAACGTTAGGGAATGGCTTAATCAGATTAATAAATCTTTCAAAATCGAGAATTCCTTTATTTAATGATGATTTAATAAAAAATACTTTTCAATCTTATGATGGTAGCAAGATCAATGAATTTAAAAATATTTTGGGTGAAAGTTATTCTACTATTCCCATTACCAAAAATGAACGTGCTAAGGAAATGATTTAGGATAAGAATATATTAAAGATGATAGATCATCTTGCTTTTACAGCAAAGCATCATTTGACCTTAACT
>JBBSPK010000009.1:0-38734 GCA_038258875.1 Chitinophagales bacterium | reverse complement strand
GAAGCCTCATCCCTAACCCCTTCTCCAAAAGGAGAAGGGACATTACCTGTTACACCTTTTTCAAGAAAATGATTGAATTCATTCACTCGTTTCCAACTCACTGCCCACTATTCACTATTCAATACAATAATCTTACCTTAATTGTTTCCTTTACTTTTTTAAGTAACTCAAGCGCATTGCCTGAAATATTTTTATTTACGTCCAAAACAACATATCCTATTTCTTCATTTGTTTTTAAATATTGCGCCAATATATTTATTTTATTTTCGGAGAGCTTAGTGTTTATCTCTGATAACACGCCGGGAACGTTCCTGTGAATATGCAGAATCCTGTGTGTACCTTCCTGCGGTGGCAGGCTTAAAGCAGGAATGGTATGAGAACCTGTCGTAATTCCTTTCTCCAAAAAATTAAAAAGCTTACTGCTTACATCTTCACCGATATTTTGTTGTGCTTCTTCGGTAGAGCCTCCAATGTGTGGAGTTAAAATCACATTACTCAATCCCTGCAACGGCGTTACAAATGGATCGCCGTTTTTTTCCGGTTCTTCAGGATATACATCTATTGCGGCTCCTCCCAATTCATTATTGGCCAATGCATTTTTTAAGGCAGGAATATCCACTACTTTGCCCCTTGCATAATTAATTAACATTGCTGTTGGCTTGCAATACTTCAAGGTAGTTTTATTAATGATGTTACGTGTTGCAGGCAAATCCGGCACATGAAGTGTGATAACGTCGGCAGCTTTAAGCAACTCTTTCAATGATGTTTTGTCCTCAGCATTTCCCAAAGGCATTTTCGTTTCTGTGTCATAAAAAATAACTTTCATACCAAGGGATTCTGCGAGTACGCTCACCTGTGAGCCAATGTTTCCATAGCCAATAATCCCTAAAGTTTTACCACGCAATTCGTGGCTTCCCCTTGAATCCTTAAGCCATATACCTTCATGAGCCGCCCTGCTTTTATCGGGTATTTTTCTTATGAGCATTATTGAAGAGGCAATAACCAACTCTGCCACTGAGCGTGTATTGGAGTAAGGCGCATTAAAAACCGTAACTCCTTTCTTGGTAGCGGCCGAAATATCTACCTGGTTTACGCCAATGCAAAAGCACCCTATCGCCTGCAACCTTGTTGCATGATTTAATACTTCTTCGGTAATTTTCGATTTGGATCGGATACCCAGCAGGTGCACATTTTTAATCGCTTTAATAAGCTCACTTTCGCTTAGAGCGCTGGAAATTTGTTTAACATTTGCGTATCCTGCATCATAAAATTTCTTTGCCGCCGTTATACTTATGTTTTCGAGGAAAAGAATATTTATTTTTTCTTTAGGATAACTGGTACCTTTTTTGTCAACCATATAAGTTTTGTATAGTAAGTTTGCAAATATAATCCGTTAAACTATGAATATTTTATAAAGACCATGTCCCGATTTATTTTTATTCCAATATTTTTTACCATTTTTTTTGCAGCCTGCAAACAGGGCTCAGACTCCAAAACGAAAAAATCTTCTGCCGATTCCGCTGCTTATATTCCGCCAGCTCCGGGTGAAATTTCAAAACACGATTTTGACCGCTATTACAATGGCGTAAAAGAGTTTTACGAAAAAGATTTGGTTGGAAGAGGATTCAATGGAGGTATTCTTGTTGCCAAAAAAGGCAGGATAATTTTTGAAGATTATCATGGCTATTCCAATTTTGCGCAAAAAACTTCTCTTACGGCTCATAGCTCTTTCCATTTAGCGTCTGTTTCAAAAACATTTACGGCCATGGCTGTTTTAAAGCTTATGGAAAATGGTAAGTTATCGCTCGATGATAATGTAAAAAAGTTTTTCCCACAGTTTCCATATGATAATGTTACGGTAAAATTATTATTGAACCACCGGAGTGGCCTTCCAAACTATCTATATTTTATGGAGAAATTGGGCTGGGATAAATCGAGCCATTGTTGCAACCAGGATGTACTCAATTACCTTATCGAATATAAACCTGCGATAACCAGTAATCCCGACACTCATTTTGCCTATTGCAATACCAATTATGCCTTGCTAGGATTAATTATTGAAAAGGCATCAGGAGAAAGTTATGCGCAATTTTTAAAAACTAATTTTTTCATTCCCCTGCACATGAATGACACTTATGTTTTTTCCATGGCAGACAGCGGGCAGGTGATGCCATCATATGATTGGAGGGGCAGACAGGAAGCATTTACTTATCTTGATACCGGTTTTGGAGATAAAAACATTTATAGTACGCCTGAAGATCTATTAAAATGGGACCAGGCATTATATACCAACAAAATCTTTACGCAAAAAACCCTTGAAGAAGCATACACACCTTACAGCAACGAAAAACCGGGCATAAGAAATTATGGATACGGATGGCGTATGAACGTATATCCCAATGGCAAAAAAATTATTTATCACAACGGCTGGTGGCATGGAAACAATGCCGTTTTCATAAGAATGATCGAAGATTCTGTTACCATAATCGTTTTGGGAAATAAATATAACCGGAGCATCTATCAATCAAAAAAAATAGCGGAGATATTTGAACCATCATCCGTAATAGAAGACGAGACAGTTTCTGTTAATAAAAAAGAAAACTTTTCAATGGGTGAAAATCCCGATTCCGTTTCATCAATTAATCCCCCTTTTATTCCGGGGAAAACCTTATTCCTACATCCTCACGATAAAAACCGGAAAATAAAAAAAAGACAATGAGATGTATGCTTTCTAAGCATCTCAATAGTATTCGCTGTAATAATTACTTATAACTTCAGATACCTCTGACTATTGTTCTTAGCGGTTACATATAACTATGCTAAAACATAACCTGCGCTTCGGTAAATCGCTTTATACGACCTACCTTTGCCGCCATTAATGAAAACAAGAAATCACAAAAGGGATAAAGTAAACATCATAACACTGGGTTGCAGTAAAAATCTTGTTGACAGCGAGGTATTGAGCGGGCAGTTAACAGCTGCTAATGTAAATGTGCACCATGAAAGTAAAAAAAACGATCATAATATTGTTGTGGTAAACACCTGCGGGTTTATTGATAAAGCAAAGGAAGAAAGCATCAATACAATTCTTGAACAGGTTGAATTAAAAAAACGAGGCCGCCTCGATAAGGTGTATGTTACCGGCTGCCTTAGCGAACGTTACAAACAAAATCTTGAAGAAGAGATTCCTGAAGTAGACGCGTTTTTCGGGACAATGGAATTACCTTTTCTTTTAAAAAAATTTGACGTTGATTACAAAGCCGAATTACTTGGCGAAAGATTATTAAGCACACCTAACCATTATGCCTACCTGAAGATAAGCGAAGGTTGTAATCGAACCTGTTCGTTTTGTGCCATTCCCTTAATGAGAGGGAAACACGTAAGCCGTTCCATTGAATCATTGGTTGCTGAAGTAAAAAATTTAGTAAAACGTGGCGTAAAAGAAATTATGCTGATAGCGCAAGAGCTCACTTATTATGGCCTGGATATCTATAAAAAAAGAGAATTACCAAAGCTATTACACGCCCTCGCAGATATTGAGGGCCTGCATTGGATAAGGCTTCACTACGCATATCCAGCAAAATTTCCAATGGAAATCATTGATGCGATGAGCGAGCGTGACAACATTTGTAATTATCTCGATATGCCATTACAACATGCAAGCAATAAAATGCTTAAGGCAATGAAGCGTCAGATCACCAGGGAAGAAATGGAAGATATCATTGAAACTATAAAAAATAAAATTCCCGCCATATGTTTAAGAACTACACTTATTAGCGGTTTCCCCGGGGAGACACCGGATGATGTTGAAGAACTGAAAGAGTTCCTTAAAAAAATTGAATTTGACCGTGTAGGAATTTTCACCTATTCGCATGAAGAAAATACTTCAGCATTTGATCTGGAAGATAATATTGATGAAGAAACAAAAGAACAAAGAGCCCGGGAAATTATGGAAGTGCAGCAGGAAATTTCTTACCGGAAAAACTCAGACAAAATCGGTAAAATATTCAAAGTCATTATTGATAAAAAAGAAGCGGGGAAATATTTGGGCCGTACAGAATTTGACAGCGTGGAAGTAGATAACGAAGTAATTGTCAACTCTGAAAATAAATTACATCCGGGAGAATTTGTGAATGTAAAAATTACGAATGCTTTTGATTATGATTTGGAAGGACAAGTGATTGGATAATGTTATAACATAATTCTACGCAACATTTACTCTTTACATTTCACAGTACCAGCATAAGTTATAAGCGTTTCTTTTTCTTTGTCGCCTATTGGCACCTGGCTTTTACTTTCTTCTGCAGATTTTTCCACAATGGCACGGTTAATCACTTCGGTAAAGGGTTTGAAACTTTGAATGATATCACCTTGCAAGGCCTGGTTCATATCAATAACTTGTGCCCGCGATGAACATTTAAAATCGAATGAATTAAACGTAAATGATTTTATATCGGGATAATCCGCCGTTCTAAAATAGACTTTCATATTTTTCAAATCATACACGATACTCCACTTTGTAAAATCACCTTGTGCAACATCATGAAGAATATCAAATGCATAATCAACAACGGGTTTATCAATTTCATCTTGCCGGTATCGCTGTACCATAGAACAAGCTTTGGTAAAGCGTTGCAGGGAATTATTCTGCAAATGAAAATTGGTATTGCCTGTTAAAACTTTTGCATCGATTGCGGTTTTCGCAGATTGTGAATAGGGATTGTTCGTTAAGACAGAGAAAAGAAGATCTTTTCCTTTATGCATCACCATTTTACCGTTAAAAAATTCAATGGAGGCAGCATTTCCATTTACATCAGCAATTAAATAATGCAAGGGTGGGTTATTGGGAGCGATTCTTATGGTAGCATCTGTTGCGATGACTTCATCAATCGTTGCATTGTTGTCGAGTTGGTACTGTATCCACTGGAGAACACCCAACGCAGGCCGCTTATCAGGCTGCGGATATTGAGAACCATCAGCCCACATCAATTCTACTACTAAACCTTTTTCGTTCATTCCACCGGTAGGAAATTCTTTTCCATATTGATTAAATGTGATGCTCCCGTATTTCGAAATCCAGGTTATGGTGTTGTTGCCATTCTCATTATTCAAAGACGTTTTATATAAACTCCGGAGATTAGTGCACACCATCCCTGCACCCGAAACCCAATCGTAATTACGGCCAAAAACAAGTTGCCCATTTTTGTTTATAAAAAAAGTTGTGCAGGCAATAGTGTGTTGTAAAAACACGAAGCACAAAGCTATAAGCGTGATAAGTTTTTTCATTTTAAAATTTTATTGCGGGGTATTAAATTGTAAAATTATAAAACGATTTTAACAAGCCTCACCTCTAACCCCCTCTCCTGCGGAGAGGGGTATTGGTCTTACCACTTAATATTCTTTTCAATAAATTCAATAAGACTGTTAGCCATTACTCTTTGCTCGGCAACATTCGGATGACCCGGCGTATTTTTGTATTCGAAAAAGTGAGTATAGATTTTAGGATCATTTAATTGACTTACCGCACTTTGAACATATCCCGGCCACAGAGAACCTTCTCTTGTTGCATCCATGTTACCCAACGCACAAATAATATTTGCAAAGGGATACTTATTTCTAATTGACTGAACAAAATTTTTATGAGAGGCAATTATAAAGGTTTCATCGGGTGCTTTATCACCAAACCTGTTTTTAAACTGCGGATGATCCGGCATCTTGATAATCCATGAATCATTTTGAAATACATTAATCACCACGATATCAGGAGTGAACTTTGTAAAATCCCACCGGGAAGACGAGTCGGTTGGATCTAACCGGTCATACATTTCGGGCATAATTAACGGAAACCAACTCAACATAATTCCAATACCGCTTTTGGACACACAGGAATATTGGGCATGAAAATATCTTGCAGTAATTGCAGCGTACGAGCGATAATTATTTTCAAAATATCCATGCGGCGAATCCTTTCCACTGCTATCCTCCATGGCATAGCCGCATGTGATCGAATTACCATAAAATTCTATTTTTCTTTTTGGCGGATTGTCCGGCTTTAAAATCTTTATTTTCCCGGAAGCTTCAAAACCATAAAACAAGGTCTTGCCTTTATCCCATTCCGTGCGTTTGAACAATTCAACTTTATGTTTGCCTTTTGACAAACCTGATGCAAGGGGATAAGTATGCTTTAAGGTATCTGTATGAATTTTAAAAATTGTGTTATCATCAATAATTACATTGTAATAATCCGCCGTATCACTGTCCTTAAATATGGCGGAAATGTTTGTTCCCCTGAACCGTAACGTCAACGATGTCCCCGGCCACAATAATTCTGCTGCATCATTTTTATTTGCAATTCTTCCTTCATAATAAATATCGGGATCATTAAATGAAATAAATTTTGATTGAGTCCGGCCTTCGTATGTTATACTGCAAATAAGTATTACGAGATATGCAAACCGATATAGCATTTCAATAAAATTAATTTATGAATAAACAACTATCTGCCTTAAATGATGCTCCAGGTGCCTTACATAATCTTTAATCAGAAACTCAATAGTATAATTCGTTTCGTCCCCTGTGTCCACCTTCTTTAATAATTTTTTTTCGGGTATGAGTCTAAAGAGTTCGAGTAGCTGCCTATTATAAATTTCCCAGAATGAAATTACCTGGCGGCTGTTCATACTATTATAATAGTTGTATAAATTCCAGTTATTTTGATCATACTTAATTAGTGGTATTGATTCAAATTGGCCTCTTACAAATCTCTGGTGATTATTGGCGGCGCTATCAATCAGGTGCCCGATGATTTCTTTCTTACTCCATTTTGCAGGATTAGATTTCAGAGAGAAAGATGTATCATCAATGTTATATAACAGACCCTGTATTGTGTTGCATAAATATTCAAGCCTTTGAATTTCCTGTTCAATCATAAAGAATTTATTTGTATATAGTTCTGCGGATATCAAATTTATAGCAATCTGTCTTAACTATCTATAAACACATGTACAAGGGCTTTCGCGTCAAAAATTTTAGTTGCTTGTTTTCCACCGCTTAGGATGTTTCTTTGCAGGTAATAATTAAGAATACCAATTATTCTTCATTCAAACAACAATTATTAATGCATGATCTTTTAGCAGCCCGTATGCAAATGGCTGTCTCGCTGGGATTCACATCGTTTTCGCCTGTATTGGTATGACGATGCCTGTACTGATGGCCTTTAGTGAATGGCGATGGTTCGAACCGGCAAGCGTGTTTTTCTTGCCATAACAAAAGCATGGGCAAAAGGTTATATGGCATTTCTTGAATAAGCAAAAAAGAAGTAATTGATATTTTTAACGTCTCCCTGGTAAAATTCATACCTAACGGTTAGGTTTATACTTGTATCAACCGGGCTTTTAAAAAATGTGTTGCGAGCCTGAAAAGGTGATAAATACTTTTTAGTGCGTGTATACTTTTTTTCAACAAGTTCATATTATGTAATACTTATTAGGATTGACGGATATAACTTTTATGCCTGTCAAAAGATCGGTGATACCTACACATCACCAGATTAAATTTTTGGCATCTCGGTTTTTTACAAATTCTAATTCCTAACTTCATATTACACTACATTCATTTTTAAACAATACTCATGAAAAAAACATTTACGTTTTTACTTTTTACTGCCTTTATTTTTTTTAGCCCTGGGTTAAGGGCACAGGTAATTTTTTTAGAAACTTTTGACAATATCTCCGGCCCTACCGCTGGTGGCCCTGGTACTTATACATTTCCCCCCGGCTGGCTTTTGGCGAATGTCGACAATAAAGTTCCAGATGCATCTGTGTCTTATGTGAACCAGGCCTGGACGCGGAGGGAAGATTTTAATTTTAACGTGACAGACTCCGCCGCTTTTTCAACTTCCTGGTATAATCCCGCAGCACAGGCTGATGACTGGATGTGGACGCCGGCGATTATAATTCCTCCCGGTGGCACAACAAAGCTAAGCTGGAATGCTGTCGCTTATGATGCCGGTTTCCCCGATGGTTACGAAGTACGCATTATGACGGTGCCTCCCACGGGTTCAACAGGCACTATCGGAAATATGATAAGTGCATCAACCCAACTATTCACGATTGCTGCAGAAAATTCTGCATGGATTAACAGGTTTGTTGATGTTTCTGCCTACAATGGAAGCACCGTATATATTGGTTTCAGAAATCATTCGGTTGATAAATTTTTATTACTCATTGATGATGTAAAACTTGAAAAGGTAACGAACTACGATGCTGAAACAGTAGGCGCAGATACCATGGAATTCGTGAGGAGACCTTTCAATCAAACCGCGTTAGTTAATTTATCGGGTAAAATAAGAAACTCCGGAACACAGAACATAACTAACGTTACGTTAAAAGCCGACGTACTGAATAGCATGAACACTATCATATATTCGGCTTCAGCTCCGGTCGCTGGCAGTATGGCGCCCGGTTCAACTAATACCTTTGTTATTCCATCCTGGTCTCCTTCAGGTACCGGTAGTTTTACCATTAAATATTATCCCGTATTAACAGAGACTGACGGCCTGGTTGAGAACGATACGATAATCCGCAAGATAATTATTACAGATTCAGTATATGCGAGAGACAATGGAAACATCGTCGGTAGTTTGGGCATTGGTGCCGGAGAAGTAGGATTTATTGGACAAAATTTTACCATCACTTCACCGGTATATTTAACTTCTGTTACTACAAATTACAGCAGGGGATATACAGGCAAACAATATGCATCGTTGATATGGAATACCACTGCAAGTGGAGCACCTAACGTGGTAATTGCGTCAACGGATACGCTGTTATACCCGGATAATAATGCATTGCTAACAACTGTGCCAATACATGGAGGTAAATTTTCACTTACACCCGGTACTTATGTTGTAACAGCGGTTGAATTTGATTCAACCCTTGCTCTATCAAATACCGACAGCATATTTACTCCCGGGACAGAATGGGTCTACTGGCCCACTAATGGCCTATCTAATGTCGAGGAGTTCGGGCCGGGATTTGCGCTGCCTTTTTACCTGAGATTAAATGTAAGTACAGGTGCACAGCTTCCTCTCAGGTTAATATCATTTACCGGAACAACTTCTTCCGGCGGTAACAAGCTGAATTGGAAAGTTGAAGAACAAAGTGGAATACTGCAATATGATATCGAGCGAAGCAATGATGGAATACATTTTACAGGTATAGGGTCTGTTAACGCTAACACACAGAATAGCTACAACTACCAGTTTAATGACACAAGGCCTTTCGCCTCCATTAGTTTCTACCGGTTAAAAATTGTAGAGCGTGACCGCCAAAGCTATAGCCAGATCATCCGCCTTACAAGTTCAGGAAAAAATGTAATTACTTTATTGCCCAATCCCGCAAAAAATAAGGTGACATTGCAATCAGACAACACACAACTGTTAAATACAAAAGCTACGCTTAGCAATATGGATGGAAAAATTTTGAAGCAAATGCAAATTTCCCAGCTTCCTTTTTCTATTGATATTAGTACACTTTCAAATGGAATATATTTATTACAACTGGAAGATAAAAGCGTTCTAAAAATTATAAAAGAATAAACCAGTTATTAAAATAATTTTATCACAACCGGTGGCAACATAATAGTCACCGGTTTTTTATTTTCAAAAAAAATAAAGTGATTAGAGGCTGAATACGGGTTCATTGTAGATAGCAAGGAAATAACAGATCCTGCAAACCCGCTGATAACAAATCCTGCAGCTGGCAAAGGCAATTTTCTTGTTACAAATCAAAATTTTGCTTTCCGGTTAAAGGGATATAACAATGCAAAATCAATTTTACTTGCGGGTGATTTTAAGAACTAGAATCCTTTTTTCTTACCCATGAAACATGAGATGAATGGACTTTTGATATTCACCTTTCACCTGGCAAACATCTATACAAATTTATTGTAGATGGCGAATGGATAAAAGACCCGTATAACAAACTATGTGAGCAAAACGAATACAACACGGGTAACTCGGTTATATGGATAAGCAATTAAAAAAGTTTGCAATATTAAGACTTGCTTGTTTTCTTTCCGGATGGTTTAAACTTCTAAAAAAAATTCACACGGGATAACAATAATATTCGTTCCGCCGTAAATTTTTAAGAAAATACTGAGCGGGAAAATACGGTCGTCTCAACGTTGGGAATTTGCGAAATCCTTGTTGTAAACCAAATAATTCTGTTTAAGTACAAGTTTGAAAGTTTAATCGTGGCACGCTTTGCAATCGTTACCATTTTCAACTTGATACGTCAAATGAATCGTACAAAATATTGTGTCAAAAATTTGGAGATCAACCGGAATTTTTGCTGAAAGGGGCAATAGTTAAAGGTTTGAAGAAGTAAAATGAGCCCAGGGGATAATATAAGCCTATATAGATTGGCCAAATTAATTCGTTAGTACCCTGTAAGTTTGCTGTGAAACAGTGTTTAGAGAAAAAAAAAGAGCGATTACCTACGAAACAAAATATCAAAATTTCTCATATCAAGCAATCGTAAAGGTCGTCTTGTTTCTACAGGAGGACCTGTTTTTTTGTGCAATAAATACATAATAATGCTTGCCAAAAAAAATACATAATAATGCCTGCCGAAGAAATTTTTCTCTCTTTTTATTTCATAAATGCACCGTCATTTATACCATTTACCTCGAAGAATGAACTTAGCTCCTATTCAAAAATCTCACTCCAGAGAAAAATAATACTACTGTAAGCAAACAAAGCACAGGCAATAAAACGGAACCGGAAATTGTTGCGCTCACTAAAAATACAATCAGCATTAGGAAGCAACTAATACCAATAAATCCCAAAAGAAGTGCGATGAAATATTTTAGACCCATTGTGGATGTTTTATAGGTTGATTAATCAGTTAAAGGCGTGTAAGCGAAAAATATACCAGAATTTAAAAAATTCCTCAAATATGTAGATTTCCGTTATCCAGATACAGCTTATCATTTATTTGTAAAATACATGCCTGTATTGCGTTATAGCTTCTAAATAAATTCCTCCGTAGTAGCTGAAAAATTTTACAATGCCTTGTGAAACAAAAGTTAAAACGGGCAGGTGGGATTTCGTTCTCAGGGCAACAACAATGAGGGCATTGTTATGAAAATGTCAGGCAGGTATTTTATTTTCATCCAGGTAGGCTTCAAGATTTTGCAGTGATTTTTTAAAAGTTGCCTCAGTCTTAGTTTTCTTAAAGAGGTTAAAAATTATCTCACGGGCCACATTTTTCCTGATATAAAAATCAATTGTGAGCCTGGTTTTTTCATCACCGTTTTTTTCAAGAAGGTAGTAAGTAGAACTAGTCTTATTTCCATCTGTTTCACTAAACTCTATTCTATCCGGATGATAGGAATAACCGCTCGCATAAATAACAACCTCTCCATTTTTCGTTACGCAACGGCAACGCATGCCTATTCGTGGTAAAAAATGATCTATTTCTTCCACCTTAAGAACACCTTCCTGCCAGCGGCTCCTGTTATTATAATCCCCGCTTGCGTGAAATAAGGAAATTATATCGGTATCATAATCTTTTGAAACCGATATCATTTTTTCTTTATTGAGGAGTTCGCGTTGCGGAAAGGGTTGCGTGGATAATTCATTTTTAAGCTCACTCAATTGTGTATAATGAAAAGGAATCTCACCTCCTTCCGTTTGTTTCGCACTGGTGTTCCATTTCATCCATTTTGCGAAGCCGGATGGTTGATCATTGTTCAACAGGTCTTTCGTTACCAGCCAATATTCATGCTGGTCAATATCATTTTTTAAAAGCTGGTGAGCAACGATAATATCTTTCCCGATAAGCTTATTGAAATTTTTCACATTATAGCCTGTAAATTCCCCATAATGGGTAATCACTTTTAATGTGAGATTGACTGCTGAAACACAGGCTGTGCATTGGCAAAATTTACGCTGATCGTATGCGATAAGGCCTCTGTGAAAATCACAAAACATTTTTTCTACCTGCTTATATAATTCCCCAAGATCGGGGCACTCGCCAAATTTGTAAAATAAAATGGCATCACCCTCCACTTCCGAAACTTCCAGCCCTATTTGATTTGCGTTGATTAAAATTTCAAGCAATTCCTGGATGATAAGACGGCTATGGTCAATATCTGTTTCATTAACAAAGCGGGTAAAGCCGCTTATATCAGGAATGAAAAGCAGGCCTTTATTTTCCATTTTTTTTATAAAATTACCAATAAAACGTTTGTCGAAATGTTTTCCCGAAGCATTCCCGGCATAAAACGATTGCTGAGATATGTAATTATTTAAAGCAGTCTTCAAGAGGTGTTTGTCCCTGGATATAGTCGCATATTTTTATATCTCCATAGCCCACCTTGAAATTCGGATTATTGGCTGCCGAAAACTGTAGTAATATCGCAGGCTTTTTTTCAGTGGATACAAGCCTCGATCTGAAAGATTCATTTGAAACACAGATGAGCCTTTTATTTTAGCCGCAAAATATTGGAGAACAGAACCTGATTCATCGGTTACAATCAATTTAAAGTTTGCTGAATCAACCGAGCTTAAGTAGACGGATGAAATATTTGTTACGGGATTTGGATATGGAGACAGGAATACGTCCGATACCGTTGTATTACCAGTGTTTAAATCTTCCGCGGAGTTTAGTAAAGATTGCTCAAAGGGAGACAAAGACGACCAATTTAAGAGTTGCCAGTCATTATCTGCCGGGCCAATTCTTTGTAAAGAATTTCCAAGAGGATCAAATAGCTGAAACCCCTTCAATCTTAATCTTTGAATAATTCGCAGTCTTTTTACAAGCAACAATTGAAGCTAGCAAAATTATTAACGGCAGTAAATAAGCCTTCCCTAAAAATATTGTTCATCAAAAATGTAAATATAGTTGAAGGTAAATGGTTCAGGGTTATAGTATTATTTTTATGCATTGGCCTCGCAAGGCAATTTAGCAGTGTCGAACTTCGAATTGATCTTGCATCTCTTTTTTTTAATTTCAATTACAACTGCCACAGCACTGGGAGCAGGAAGTACCGATGCTACCGAAACAGCCCAATACTGCAAAATTGACTCATGCAGAAAGCAGGTAGTCCTTAAAATCGTCAAATGCCGGATTTAAGTTTACACTTTGCTTTTGTAATTGCAATAAATTATTTATTGCGGGAGGTATAACCACTTGCCGGCCAATAATACTTTCTACTACATCGTAAAATTTTACCGGGTGAGCGGTCTCTAAAAACACTCCACCCATGGCTGGATGATGTTGCAAATGTTTTTTCAAGGCACCGTAACCGATAGCGCCGTGTGGATCCATTAAATAATTTTCTTTCAAATAAACGTCTTTAACAATATCCTTTGTTTCTTTATCAGAAAAAGAATAACTGCTCATAACATTCTTAAGAGATTGAAATTCTTTATCAAATAATTCGAGAACACGAACAAAATTACTTGGGTTGCCCACATCCATGGCATTCGATATGGTGGCAACAGATTTCTTAGGAACATAATTTTCTGTTTCTAAATATTCCGTAACAACATCATTCGCATTACAAGCTGCAATAAAGTGTTTAACAGGTAGCCCCGAACGATGTGCGAGCAAACCTGCACAAATATTTCCAAAGTTGCCACTCGGTACACTTATAACCGGCGGATCATTTTTGTCACCCCATTGCCTGTATGCAAAAAAATAATAAAATTGTTGCGGCAGCCATCTTGCAACGTTAATAGAATTTGCAGAAGTGAGAAATAATTTTTTATTCAATTCCGCATCTGCAAAAGCCTGTTTTACCATTTGCTGACACTCGTCAAACGTTCCATTAATTTCCAGGGCGGTTATATTTTTTCCTAAGGTTGTTAATTGCAATTCCTGTACACTACTTACTTTTTTTGACGGATATAATATCACCACATCAACGCCTTCAACATCATAAAAGCCATTGGCAACGGCGCCGCCTGTGTCGCCCGAGGTTGCCACCAGCACCGTAATTTTTTTATTGTTGTCTTTAACGAAATATCCGAGGCAGCGACTCATGAATCTTGCGCCTACGTCCTTAAAAGCAAGCGTAGGGCCGTGATACAATTCAAGCGACCAAATGTTATCTTCAACTTTTATCAAAGGAAATTCAAAGTTGATCGTTTCTTCCACAATTTTCGCCAGGTCATCCTTTGGAATAACGTTACCCACATAGGGAAGAATAACTTTAAGTGCAATTTCCTCTTTTGAATATTGGTTGATGTTTTCTATAAAACTTTTTTCTATAAATGGAATTGTTTCCGGAAAATACAAACCCTTATCCGGGGCCTGCCCCTTAATGGTTGCTTCTTTAAAATTAGCTTTTGGACAATTATTATTTGTACTGAAATAGAGCATGTGAATGGTGAATATTTTTAAATAGTAATCTTAAGTACTATTCCTTAGGGTCGTCAATTATTTTAATTCCGGTATTATTAATAGTTGTTACGTAAGTATAATACTTCAATCCTGTACCGGCATAAACCTCTTTCATTATTTCCTCTACGTTAAGTGCGGTGTTTTCTTTTTCACACAACATAAAAATAGATGGGCCGGAGCCGGAGATACCGCCACCTAACGCTCCCGCATCAACGCTCTTTTTCTTTACGTCATCAAAACCCGGGATAAGCATACTTCGAACAGGTTCAATAATCACATCTTCAAGCGAACGACTTATAAGGCCATAGTCGCTTTTCATTAAACCTGCTACGAGCCCTGCAATATTTCCCCATTGCTTAATGGCATCTTTCAGTAAAACTTCTTTGCGAAGGATTTCCCGTGCATCCGAAGTTTTTACTTCAATTTGCGGATGAACAACTGAAACATACAGGGGTGGCGCTGTCAATGAAACGATATCCAAAGGAAAAATAGAACGGATAAGGGTAACACCCCCGTAAATTCCAGGGGAAATGTTATCAGCATGTTTTACCCCGGATGCAAGCTTTTCTCCTGCCATTGCGAAACGAACCAAGTCTTCTTTCGAAAAAATGTTACTGAGCAGATAATTAGCTGCCACAACAATACCTGCAGCGCTTGCCGCACTGGAACCCAGTCCACTGCCGGGTTTAATGTGTTTTTCAATAGTAATGTCAAAACCAAGGGTAGAATCCAGTTCCTGCATTAATTCCAAAAGGGAAACTCCCGCAACATTTTCTTCAGGCCGTGTGGGAAGGTTATAACTGTCAGTATGTTTGATGCGAATACCCGGTTCACCAGATAAGGTAATTTGCATCTCATCGCAGGGATCATTCAGCGCCATACCCAATACATCAAAACCACAAACAAGATTGGCAATTGTGGCAGGCGCAGAAACTTTCACCGATTGCCTAACGTGTAGTTTATCTGAAAAAGTATTTTGCATGGTCGTTGTCTTAATATCTACTAACCCAATTCATTTGTGAGAAATTTTTCTAAATAATTAATCAAATAGCTGCGGCCCTTATAATATCTGCAAATACACCGGATGCAGTAACCTCCGCCCCAGCTCCTGCTCCCTTAATAACCAATGGTTGCTCGGTATAACGGTCGGTATAAAAAAGCACTGCATTGTCTTTTCCATATAAATGATAAAAATCATGTTGCGGATCTATGTGCAACAATCCCACAGAAGCTTTTCCATTTTCATATTTTGCGACAAACTTCAATTTTTTACCGGCATCTTTTGCTTCTGACATTAATTTCGAAAAATGAGCTTCATGCTTTTCCATCTCGCTGTAAAAATTTTCAACATCACCTTTCATACATGACCCGGGCATGAAGGAAACATTACTGATATCTTCCATCTCTAATTTTTCACCAGCTTCCCTTGCAAGGATCATGATTTTACGCATCACATCTACACCGCTTAAATCAAGCCTGGGATCAGGTTCAGTATATCCTTCATTTTGCGCTTGCTTTACCACTTCTGCAAATTTTTTTTCACCGGTATAATTATTAAACACAAAATTAAGTGTACCGCTCAGTACCGCTTCAATCCTGTTTACACTATCACCACTTCGCAGTAAATCATTCAATGTGCCAATAACCGGTAAACCAGCTCCAACATTTGTTTCGAAAAGAAAAAGCGCATTGAATTCCCTGGCCAAATCCTTGAGATTTTTATAATACTCATACGAAGAAGAACAGGCAACCTTATTGCAGGCAACTACTGAAATACTTTTTTGTAAAAAACGTGGATATGTTTTCGCTATTTCATCGCTGGCGGTCACGTCTATAAAAACTGAATTACGTAAATTCTTCTTTTGAATAATATTGATGAATTCATCATTGTTCATAGGTTTGGCATTCTGCAACAAGTTGTTCCAGTCTGATAAATCAACACCGTCATCATTAAACAACATCTTCCTGCTGTTTGCCAGTGCGGCTACCCGTACCTGTAAGCGAAGGTGATCCTGCAAATGCTTTTGTTGTTGTTTTAATTGTGCAAGCAGTTTACTGCCAACGTTCCCGGTCCCGCTGATAAACAAATTGACCTGCTTATAAGTCGTTTCAAAAAATTCTTCATGCAATACATTAATAGCCTTTTTTACATCTGTTGTTGCAATCACCGCTGAAATATTTCTTTCAGAAGATCCCTGCGCAATAGCTCTTACATTGACACCGTTTCTTCCCAATACGCCAAACATTTTACCGCTGATGCCCGGGTGATTCTTCATATTATCGCCCACCAGCGCTACGATTGCCAGGTTTTTTTCAACGGAAAGAGGTTCTACTTTTTTTATTTCTATTTCAAAAGAAAAAACGTCATCAATAACCTGCTTTGCTTTGTCTGCATTGGCTTCTTCAATTCCCACACATATGGAATGTTCTGATGAACTTTGTGTAATGAGAATAACGTTGATTTTTTCATTTGATAATGCTTCGAATAATCTTTTTGAAAACCCCGGAATGCCTACCATGCCACTGCCCTCCAGGCTTAGTAAAGCAAGATTATTGATGCTTGATATGCCGCGTATAGTATTGCCATTTTTATGAATGTCCGTGCGAATCCAGGTCCCGGGGTCTGCCGGAGAAAAAGTATTTTTTATACAAACAGGAATATCGTTGTTCATTAACGGCTGGATGGTTGGGGGATAAATAACCTTTGCGCCAAAATGAGATAACTCCATAGCTTCCTGGTAAGAAATCTGTTGAATGATTTTTGCGTTGGCTACCAACCTTGGATCGGCAGTCATCATGCCAGACACGTCTGTCCATATTTCAACAACAGAGGCTTGCAAAGCAGCGCCAAAAATTGCCGCAGTATAATCAGAACCGCCCCTGCCTAACGTTGTAGTATTCCCGTTTTTTTCAATACCTATAAAACCAGGTACAATATAAATTCCCGTCTTTACCTCCGCAAAAAATTCCCTCATATTTTTATTAGTCGATGCAAAATCAACATTAGCCATTCCAAATTCTGAATTAGTGGTAATGAGTTCTCTTGCATCTTTCCAGGTATTAGTTATACCGATTGACTTTAGTTTTGCCGCAAATACCTGGGAAGAAATTAATTCCCCATAACTGATGATGAAATCTTTTGTGCGCAGTGATAATTCTTTTAATAAATACACACCATTACAGATATCTTCAATTTCATTGCAGCGTTTTTTAACCATGCTAAGCACACTGCTTTGCTGGTCAAGCGGAATTAATTCTTTTACAGCCGTGAGGTGTCGTTCTTCAATTGATTTTAGTTTTTCTTTGTAGGAAAGATCACCTTTGGACGCAAGGTCTGCAGCCCCGATCAGATCATCAGTAGTTCCGCCAAAAGCCGAAAGCACAATAATTATTGCGGAGTCTTTTGTTACAGCTTCCTGTACTATTGAAATTACTTTATTTATATTTTGTGCATTGGCAACTGAAGTGCCGCCGAATTTTAAAACTTGCATATAAGAGTGTTACTAAGGTAAATGATCTATGGTATAATTGAAAAAAGCTAAAAGCCCAAAGACTATATGTAAATTTTTAACCCTTACGGGTTGTAACAATTGTGGGAATAGAAATAATAACTATCCCGGAAGGGATTAATGTGTTGATATAAGAGTTTTTGTTTGCCATAAATGAATGCCGAAAATACATTAATTGAATGTAAAGAGAAAATTTAAACGAAAATTTTGAAGTATTTTCATGCGACAATGCGATTGCTGCATTTTTATTTTTTAAATTTTAATTTTTGAGTAATGGATAACCAGGCGTCCCGTGGATTGCAGCATTTTAAAAACTATGTTGGTATAAAGTTTCAACTATATAACAGTCTCTTCACTTCTTTACCATTTCACCGTATTGAAAAAACGGGAATTCTTTTATCCCTTTTTGTTAATATTTGTGAGGAAGGTTATAAAAAGAAATTAAGCCCGACGGAAATCATCGAAGAATTTTTTTCAAAACATACTTCTTTTACTGCCAGGCCCGAGCAACTTGACCTCCTCTTTCGCTTTATTCAATTTGTAGAAAGACAGGTTGTTTTGTTCGATGCTTTAGAAGATGCTGCGTTTACCAAAGTGCATGACCTGAGCGGCGCAGGCACGCTCAGGCAACTGGAACTAGAAGTTCTTCAATATAAGAAGGAAGCGGAGCTTGCCAAAAAATTAGAAGATTTTGCAATTAAACTTGTTCTCACTGCTCACCCTACGCAATTTTATCCCGGTTCAGTGCTGGGTATTATCAATGATCTTTCAAAATCGCTGTCGGAAAACAATGCTTCCCAAATAAATATGTACCTGCAGCAGCTCGGTAAAACCCCCTTTTTTAAAAAAGAAAAACCTTCACCTTACGATGAAGCCATGAGCTTACTGTGGTATCTTGAAAATGTTTTTTTTGCCGCGGCAGGTAGAATAATTTCTTTTTTGAAAAACCAGTTTCCAGATGCAATTAATGAAGATAACCCGGTTATAAATATGGGTTTTTGGCCGGGAGGAGACCGCGATGGCAACCCGTTTGTAACTACAGAAACAACTTTAAAAGTTGCAGACGCTTTGAGAGGAGGTATCATTAAAAGCTACTACCTTGAAATAAGAAAACTAAGGCGGCGACTCACTTTCAAAGGCGTTGACTTACTTCTTGCGGATC
Organism: Chitinophagales bacterium; assembly: GCA_038258875.1. Lineage (GTDB taxonomy): Bacteria > Bacteroidota > Bacteroidia > Chitinophagales > Chitinophagaceae > Ginsengibacter. Next base: position 19,652 of record JBBSPK010000009.1, on the reverse strand, counting down.
TTGAGAAACAGCTTTACAATAATATTTTCATTCCCGGTAAGCGCACAGCTTTAAGCAAACAGGAAATACTGGGCGTTTTAAAAAAGATTAAAGAAATTCTTATTTACCAGCATAATGGTTTGTTTGTTCATCTCATAGATAATCTGATTAACAAAGTTCACGTTTTTGGGTTGCATTTTGCTTCGCTGGATATAAGGCAGGATAGTTCAATTCATGGGCTGGTATTACAGGCAATAGCATCGGGTGATAAAGTGTTGCCGGCAAATTATGATAAGTTGAATGATAATGAAAAGATTGAGATCCTTACTCATACAACAGGGATTTTAGTTGAAAAAGATTATGAAGACCCGATAATAAACGATACCATCGAGACAATTAAAGCTGTAAAACAAATACAGGAGTACAATGGCGAAGCAGGATGCAGCAGGTATATTATAAGCCACAGCAGCAGTGCCTTAAATGTTTTGGAAGTTTACGGCCTGTTCATTTTATGTGGCTGGAAAAGGGAAGAATTGAATATTGATATTGTGCCTTTATTTGAGACCATTGGCGATTTAAAAAATGCGGCTTCTATAGTGGATGAATTATACAGCAATGAAGAATACAAAAAACATTTAAGCAGGAGAAAGAACCGTCAAATTATTATGCTCGGATTTTCTGACGGCACAAAGGACGGTGGTTATTTAATGGGTAACTGGAGCATTTATAAAGCAAAGGAAGAACTCACAGCAGTTTCAAAGAAATATAATATTAATGTAGTGTTTTTTGATGGACGCGGTGGGCCACCGGCAAGAGGGGGAGGCAAAACGCACAAATTTTATGCGTCGATGGGTAAAAATATTTCAAATAAAGAAATTCAGCTTACCATCCAGGGACAAACCGTAAGTTCCAATTTCGGCAACATTGACGCAGCCCAGTATAATATTGAACAATTGATACATGCCGGCATTTCAAACGATATTTTTTCTAACCGGAATATCACACTTGAAAAAGAAGAGGAAGCATTGTTACAGGAATTGGCGAGCGAAAGTTTTAATGCTTATACTAGTCTTAAGAACCATCCTGACTTCATGGATTACTTAGTCAATATTAGTCCCCTGAAATTTTACAGTAAAACTAATATCGGAAGCCGGCCGGCAAAGCGTGGCGGTTCAAAAAAACTTGATTTACAGGATCTACGTGCAATACCGTTTGTAGGAGCCTGGAGCCAGCTTAAGCAAAATGTAACCGGCTATTATGGCGTTGGCACTGCTTTGCAAAAGCTGGATAAAGAAGGAAAATTTAACCAATTAAAAAAATTATACAAGGATTCATTGTTTTTTAAAACCCTCATCGATAATTGCGAAATGGCCATGAAGAAGTGTTTTTTTCCACTTACTGAACACTTGTCTAAAGATGAAAAGTACGGCGAAATATGGAACTTGATTTATAAGGAGTACATAACTACGGAAAAATATCTTTTTCTGCTAAGTGGTAAAAACGAGTTAATGGCGGAATATGCAGTCGAACAGTTATCGGTAAGCATGCGGGAGAAAATCGTTCTTCCGTTAGTAACCATTCAGCAATTCGCAATTGCCAACATTCGCGAAATTGAGAAAGAAATGAGGCCAAATGATCTCAAAGAGACTTATGAAAAATTAGTGATGCGTTGTTCCTTTGGAATTATCAATGCGGGAAGAAATTCTGCATAGTTTACAATTGAAGGGCATTGCGTTTATCGGTACCTGTTATGATACATGCATTCTAAATTCTATGGCTGTTCACCTTTTGTAATTTTTCAGGATTCATTTGATAAGTAATAGTATTCCCGTTTTTCATGACTTCAAGTATCCGGTACCCACGATAATCGGTGCCCCAGCTACCAGCCACATGTGAGTCAAAAAAATAAAACTTGCCGTCCTTTTCTTTTACGTTATCCTCGTCATGGTCGTGCCCGTGAAAAATCGCCTTCAGGTTCGATTGGTTATTGAAGAGATCAATTATTTCCGGACAATCAATACCTGCGCTGGTCCACTTGACAGGTGTAATATGCATGAATACAAATAATTCTTCATGATGCTCATACTGCTTGAGTAACTGGGTTGTTTTATCAAGATCAGGGCATATATACGTCCCCTTATCATCTGCAGTATTTAGTACAATGAAGGCGGTGTCGCTTATTTCAAATCCAAAATGCCAGGGATTGTTCCACGTTTTGATCCAGGTATCCTCATCAATCATATCATGATTGCCATGAGACACGTAATAAGGCATGGCAAGTTTGTCCCATTTGCTTTTTACAGCGCTTAAAAAAGAATTATCGTTATGAAAAAGATCACCATTTATAATAGCAAAATCCACGCCCCGTGAGCTATGCTCTGTATTGAGCCATGAAACCATTTCATCATGAAATTGGTCATATTCGGTTTTCGGTTGACCATAATGGCCATCGGATGCTATAGCAATACGAAGTTTTAACTGGTCTTTTGACGGAAGAACAAATGATTCGCCGGCAAAAAGTTGTAAAGGATTACCTGTACTTATGAAAGCAACACCACCTAAAGTAAGTTTTAAAAATTGTCTCCGGTTAAACACCATGTGTCAATTTTCTACGAAATAACATCATTAATATTAAATAGATATTAACTACAAAAACTTTTTTCTAGAATCTTTGCAACTGCCTCATACGACATGAAATGTGACTTCCATTTGAGTGTTTCAAAATTCAACCTTCAGATACTGTAATTTGCAAAGGAGCACCTCCATTGAAAGGCCTGATTACGCAATAGAGTACTGCTCCTTTTTTATTCCCCGTTAGTCAAATCTGAGTATCAGGGGCAAATACATTGAGGGGTTGCAAATTATTTCATAACTCTACAATTTTCAGGTGTTTATAATTCTATTACCTGTAAAAAAATCTTTTTAGGGCACACAATATATCAATAATAATAAGCGTTAATACCCGGACGACGGTAATTTTACGGTCGCTGACTTTAAGAAGATGTACTTTATTTGAAACCCCAAAAACAAGAAAATGGATAAAAACTTTACCTCAAAAAACAGGCTCCTAATCCTCGTTACTGTTCTCCTTTGCCTTTTTTTATTAAGCATCCGGATTCAGGCAGAGCCTACATTAAAATTCGCACACCCGGCATTCCCGGAAATAAATAAACAGGTTAATGCTACGGACATATTTCCCACTATTATACCAGGTATGGATGCCCTTGTTACAATTGAACTGATGGCAAATTGCGCAACATTTTTAAATATTGATGATTCAACCGCAGGTTATCATGATGCACGTGGAGCCATCGAAGGGGGTTCATGGTTTTGGCTCATCAGATATTAGATGAGTACTTTCCCGGCTTCAGGATTTATGCGATTCAAGTTATTGTTAACGGAAAAATAATTACGACAAAAAAATTATTAAGAGAATAATTATCATATTTACACCTGCAAAATGTAGTATAAAATTTATTGAACTAATTGGTAAAAGTCAAATTACCAGAACTCGGTTTTTCATAGGATATTGGATTAAAACAGGGGTGGATTTTTATCCGGCCCCTTTTTTTATTATGTGGGTTCGTTTCGAATCTACGCTAACAGACTTTTATTTTGCCCCCTTCTCTCTTCATTTTATTTACAATTTCCAGGTCACCCATCGATAGTGAATCCCACCATTCATCCGATACATCCTCAAGCCTGTATTCGGTGTCAATATCATAGTCGCCATTATCGTCAATCTCGTAAAAGCAATTATTCAGAGTATCCAACACGCTGTTTATTGATTTTAATTCCACAAAAAACAACCTGCTCACTATCTTTTTGTTTGCTTTCTGCTCAAAAAATTCCACCCGCTTTTCAAGATCGCCGATCTTATCATCCCGCCAGGCAAGGAAAATACATGCCATTAAAATTACAAGGATGAATGCTATAATAATTATCGTTGGCATTGATTTAAAAATTTAAATAACTTCAATTTATGCAATTTCCCATTCAACTATTTTTTAGAACAAACCCGCAATGCCACTTGATCGTTGCTTACTTACAGTTCTAATGACGTAACTTTTTATTGCTATAAAGCCTTCCATAAATATGAAAGGCTTTAGCGTCAAACCCCAAATTACAAATCTTAAAACTAATTTTTTCCTCATTGTGAAAGCTAAGACCCTCCCGGTTTTAACTTACTGCAAGCTTAGCTCTATATGCCGGCTGAAACTTTTTGTATGAAGGCCTCGCTATTTTCTTTTCAATAGTTAAAAAATAAATCCAGCTTAATGCCATTGACAATATAAGGCTACCAAGGATTGAAATTTTTGCAATATCCCGGTATACTTCTTCATTGAATGCCAGTGTGGTTGTAAAAATTGACATGGTAAATCCAATACCCGCAAATGATCCCACGCCTAACAACTGCCTTATTTGTATTGGTGGGCAGTTTCGCAAGTTTTAAAGAAATCATTGCCCTGCTGAAAATAAAGATTCCAACAGGCTTCCCGATAACCAATCCGGCCATTATCCCAATAAAGAATTTGCGATATCAGGCGGTATCACCTGTGGAAGAGATGGCGCCGGTTCTGCCGGGTGTACCCTGGGCTGACGCATGAGAAGGAAAACCTATCAGGCATACTATAAAAAGAAATAGCATACTTACAAAGAAATAGGTTCTGCTTTTGCGTTGATTATTAATTTTCATTGCTTTGTTGTTTGGTAGTAAAATTGTGTAGTAATTTAAAAGTGATAGGTAGCGGCAAGTATTCCTGTAACAGTAGTCTTGGTGGGCGTTCCATCATTTTTTTCAAAAATTTCATCTTTGCCTGCATCTAATCTCAATTCAGGAATTATGGTAAGATTTCCAATTCTGAAATTTGGAGAAAGGGTTACATCAAATATGCTGGTAGAAGGTGCGGAAACAACCGCTTTTTTATTATCAAAATATTCACCGCGTAAAGTAATGCCAAATGCGCTTGTAGGATCGACGTTAAAGTATAAAGCGGAGCCCCACCAACTGTCACTTGAACCTCCCTCAGGTTTAGCAGTTTGAACCGTGCCATTATATCCCATACTAAACATATCGGTAACTGCGCCTGTAACAACTAAATCAAATTGGCTTGTACTATATGAACCACCATAAGAACCCTGGTAATTCAGATAAATTTTTACCTTATCATCTGAAGTGCCTGTGCTAAACTGGGCAAGTGCGTATTTCCTGGAACCGGCGTCTGCAACAACATCTGAAGTATTTGCAACCCCTAACATCAAGGCACTTTTTGCACCAAGTCCTATATCGGCTTTTAACCCTGTATGAGAAAAAGGCCCATATGAAAACATATAATCCATGCTATAATTCCTATTCAAATAGGCATCAGTTAGCTCATAGCCGATGTGGGTTGTCCATTTTCCTATTGTTAGTTTAAACTTATCTGAAACCGCATAACTCACATAGGCCTCCTTAACTGCAAATAAGGATGGATGATCAGAGTTTGCGTAAGAAAACTCTTCAGCCCTGCGGCCAAAACCCAGATCTATTGTGGCGCTTGCTTTGCCAAAACTATGATCTGCCCGTACGCTCGCCATACCTAATTCGAATGAATTTTGAGAATTGGTGAAGCTCGTGTAATTGTTTAATCCTCCTGATTTTGGATCGGCAAAATTGTAGCGGTAATAAACATCAACAGATCCGGTAATTGTGGGGCCGGGTGAAACGGCGCTCGCTGAGTCTGTTTGTGCGTGTGCAGAAATAAAACCAAAAAATACGACTGTTCCTAAGAAAATTTTTCTTAACATTGTTTTAGATTTAAAGATTAATAATGAAAGGGGTATAGCTGATTAACTTTTCTCAGAAGTTAATCGTTTCAGCTATACCCCTTTCTTGTTCATTAAGGGTACCGTTATTCTTTACCAATAAAGTTCCTTGCAAATATTTTTCATTGTGTTGTGACGCATCCAATCCTAACTCCTCATCAGCCTTACTTACCCTCATAGGCATTACCCAATTAATAAATTTGAATATAGCATATGAAACCGTGAAACTGTACGCTATCACAATTGATAAACCTTTTAATTGAGTAAAAAAGAAGGTGGGATTTCCATAAAACAACCCATTATTTCCGCCAGCGTTAACTGCGGTGGTTGCAAAAATTCCGGTCATAATCATACCTACCATACCGCCAATGCCATGACATGGAAAAACATCCAGGGTATCATCCAATATGGATTTTGATTTATAGTAGACTGCAACATTGGAAATCAGGGCTGCCACTGTTCCGATAAATATACTTTGAGGTATTGCAACAAAACCAGCGGCAGGTGTAATAGCAACAAGACCTACAACAGCGCCAATGCAAAATCCCAGGACAGAAGGTTTTTTACCTTTCAACACATCAAAAAACATCCAGGCCAGACCTGCTGCAGCTGCAGCGGTATTTGTGGTGGCAAATGCAGAAACAGATAAGGCGTTAGCACCTAAGGCTGAACCTGCATTGAAACCGAACCACCCAAACCATAAAAGCCCTGTTCCTATCAGAACATAGGGAATATTAGCAGGTGGTATTTCTTTATGCTCTAAGTGGACCTTCCTTCTTTTTAAAACAATGGCGCCAGCCAAAGCTGCACAGCCTGCAGAGATGTGAACGACTGTGCCCCCGGCGAAGTCAAGAACTCCCCACTTAAATAAAAAGCCTTCCGGGTGCCAGGTCCAATGGGCAATAGGCGCATAAACTAACAAACTGAACATAGCGATAAAAAGTATATAAGATGAAAACCGGATTCTTTCTGCCACCGCTCCTACAACAAGACTAGGAGTAATTATTGCAAACATTAATTGAAAAAGAGCAAATAATAATAACGGAATGGTGGGTGCAAGGCTCCATGGTGCTCCGGAGGCTACTCCTCTAAAAAACATATGGCTTAAAGGATTTCCTATAAAGCCTCCTATTGAATCTCCAAAACACAGGCTAAAACCAACTGTGATCCATAGAACACTTACTACACCAGTTGCTACAAAACTTTTAATCATTGTGGACAGTACGTTTTTTCTATGCACCATTCCGCCGTAAAAAAATGCAAGGCCAGGTGTCATTAAAAAAACAAGAGCTGTCGCAACAATAATCCATGCGATATCTGCCGAATTATATTTACCCCCATCATCAAAATTTGACAAAGAAGGAACAAATAATGCAGCGATAGAAATTATTATCAATGCTAGAAAAGGAATAAGCCGTCCTAGGGTTATCTTGTTCATACTTTATATTTTTTCAAACATATTCAATGTTTTTCAATTTTAGTAATAAATAATTCACATATTTATTTATTTAATGTATTATAGATTATTCATAAATAATTGATTTTAAGTTAGTAATATTTTTTTACATGTTTCCTGTATATATTTTGTGAATAAAATAAATCATATATAATAATTTATACTATGAAAAATAAAAAATAAAAAAACCACGCAGTGCGTGGCATATTAGTTTGGAAACAAAGATTATACTTGTTGTAAAATATTTTGATCCTTAGTTTCCAATAATGAATAGCCCATAAGATACTCATCTACCTTCCTGGCGCATTCCCTTCCTTCCGAGATTGCCCACACAACTAAAGACTGTCCCCGCCGCATATCCCCAGCAGTAAATATTTTTAAAATGTTTGTGTGATAATATTTTTCAGAAGCTTTCACATTCCCACGTTCGTCCAATTCTATTTCAAGCTGATTTAGTAATCCTTCATGTTGCGGATGTATAAAACCCATCGCTAATAGGGCAAGCTCACAACTAATTTCAGTTTCACTTCCCGGTACTTCCACAAATTTTGCGGGCTTGTTTTCTTCTGTAAACTTCCATTCAAGGTCAACTACTCTCAACGCCTTTAAAGCTCCATTTTCGTCTCCAATAAATTCTTTCGTTGCAATAGCCCAATGGCGCTGTACACCTTCTTCATGAGAGCTGGAAGTTTTCAATATCATAGGATAAGAGGGCCATGGCATAAACGATGTGCGGCTTTCAGGAGGCTTCGGCAACAATTCGAACTGCGTTACAGATATCGCTTTATGGCGATTAGATGTTCCAACGCAATCGCTTCCTGTATCTCCGCCACCAATTATCACCACATTTTTACCAGTAGCATAAATGTCTTCTTCAAATAATTCTTTTTGTGATACCCTCCTGTTTTGTTGCGTGAGAAAATCCATTGCAAAATGAATTCCCTTTAATTCCCTGCCCGGAATAGCCAAATCCCTTGGAATGGTAGATCCACCTGCGAGGACAATAGCATGGTATTCTCTCAATAAATCATTTATACTTACATCAACTCCCACATTTGAATTGCATTTGAAGACGATGCCTTCTTCTTCCATCAATTGTATTCTCCTCTCCACAACCCATTTTTCTAATTTAAAATCCGGAATGCCATATCTTAATAAACCACCCGGTTCATCATCTCTTTCAAAGACGGTAACATTATGACCTGCGGAATTTAACTGCGCCGCTGCTGCCATACCAGCGGGCCCCGAACCTACTATTGCAATTTTTTTGCCGGTTCTTATATTTGGTTTTTTCGCTTGTACAAATCCTTTTTCAAATGCAATTTCAATAATATGCTTTTCAATTTCTTCAATCGTTATAGCGGGCGCATTGATGCCCAATACACATGAAGATTCACAGGGAGCAGGACATATACGACCTGTAAACTCCGGAAAGTTATTAGTTGAGGAAAGTATGTCGTAAGCCTCTTTCCAGCTTTTGCGATATACAGCATCATTAAATTCAGGAATTACATTACCCAAAGGACAGCCATCCTGGCAAAATGGAACACCACAATTCATACATCTTGCTGACTGTTGATTCAGTTTCTCATCCGAATATCTTTGAATAAATTCATAATAATCGTTGAGCCTTTCGTCCACTAATCGTTTCGCGGGAAGTTCTCTTTCAAATTCTATGAAGCCGGTTATTTTCCCCATTCTCTTTTATTTTTTTAAATTCTTTTATTATCAAATGCAAGAAATTAGGTGCATTTCTTTTTACTGATTTAATTCATGGTAACCAGTGAAGTCCTTACCTTTTTTCAGATTTTTACCAATTCCTTTTTTTCAGCCAAAACTCTTTTGTAATCTTTAGGAAACACTTTCACAAAATTTTTCAGCTGGGCCTCAAAGTCATTCAGAATAAATTTTGCAACTGTACTTTTGGTATATTGAAAGTGCCTGTTTATCATTTCATGCAGTAGCTGTTCATCTTCCTGCTCCACGACATCCAGGTCAACCATTTCTTTATTGCATAAAGAATCAAACTGGTGTTTTACGTCATATACATAGGCAATACCACCGCTCATGCCCGCGGCAAAATTTCTGCCCGTTTCACCCAGTATTATTACATTTCCGCCGGTCATGTATTCACAACCATGGTCTCCTACTCCTTCTGCAACTACGCTAGCTCCGGAATTCCGAACACAAAACCTTTCCCCTGCTTTACCACGGATGTAAGCCTCCCCGGATGTAGCACCATAAAAAGCAACATTGCCAATAATGATATTTTCCTCGGGAATAAACCCTGCTTCTTTAGACGGGTAGATAATTAGTTTTGCCCCGCTTAATCCTTTGCCAAAATAATCATTGGCATCGCCCTCCAACTCAAGTGTTACTCCTTTTGTGTTGAACGATGCAAAACTTTGTCCTGCTGTGCCGGTAAATTTGAAATGAATTGTATCGTCAGGTAAGCCCTGTGCCTTATATTTTTTTGTAATCTCATTTGACAAAATCGTGCCAGTTGTTCTGTCTGTATTTTTAATATCAAAAGATGCTTTTACCTTTTTTGCATCATCCAAAGCAGGTTTGGCCGCTTTTAGCAATTGCCAATCGAGTACTTCTGCCAGTCCATGATCCTGTTCTTCCGATTTATATAATCCTCCATACTTTGATAATGGTTCTTTATATAATATAGGAGACAAATCAAGTTTGTCGAATTTCCAATGATCAACCTTCTCTCTTTTTTCGAGATAATCAACCTGGCCGACCATTTCATTGATGGTCCTGAATCCCAATTCTGCCATTATTTCCCGTAATTCCTGGGTTAAAAATTTAAAAAGATTTACTACATGATCTGCATCTCCTGTAAATAGCTTCCGTAATTCAGGGTCTTGTGTTGCAACGCCAACAGGACAGGTATTTAAGTGACACTTCCTCATCATAATGCATCCTTCTACAATTAGGGCTGCTGTGGCAACGCCCCATTCTTCTGCACCGAGTAAAGTGGCTATTGCGATATCACGTGCTGTTTTCAATTGCCCGTCCGTTTGTAAAACAACCCTGCTTCTTAACCTGTTTTTCACCAATGTCTGGTGAGTTTCCGCGAGCCCAAGTTCCCATGGCAACCCGGCATGCTTAATCGAACTTACGGGAGAGGCACCCGTTCCTCCATCATGTCCCGAAATCAAAATCACATCAGCTTTAGCTTTAGCCACACCCGCAGCAATTGTTCCAACTCCTGCTTTGGAAACCAGCTTTACATTTATTCTTGCATTTCTGTTTGCGTTTTTTAAATCGAAAATTAACTGGGCCAGGTCTTCAATAGAATAAATATCATGATGCGGCGGAGGCGATATCAATCCCACACCCGGTGTTGCATGCCGAACTTTCCCAATCCATTCATCAACTTTATGACCCGGCAACTGTCCTCCTTCTCCTGGTTTAGCGCCTTGCGCCATCTTAATTTGTAATTCATCCGCTTCTGTAAGGTACTGGCTCGTAACCCCAAATCTTGCTGAAGCAACTTGTTTAATTGAACTTCTCATAGAATCTCCATTAGCCAATTTCTCATAGCGAACTTCATCTTCACCACCTTCGCCGGTATTGCTTTTGCCCCCGAGCCGGTTCATAGCAACAGCAAGTGTGGTATGAGCTTCCCATGAAATTGATCCGAAAGACATTGCGCCCGTAGCAAATCGCTTATAAATATTTTCGGCAGGTTCAACTTCGTCAATCGGAATTGAAGGACGGTTTCTTTTGAACTGAAATAAACTTCTTAACGTACCCGCTTTTTCGCTTTGATCGTTAACCAGTTTTGAATATTTTTTGAAAATGTTATAATCATTCAACCGGGTAGAATACTGTAATAAATGAATGCTTTGAGGGTTGAACAAATGAAATTCGCCTTTACGTTTCCATTGATAAACTCCTCCGGCGGTGAGGCGATCGAAAGGAATATTTTTTTTGCTAAAAGAGAAGAAATGTTTTACCAGCGTTTCGCGTGCAATTTCGTCAAGACCCATACCTTCAATTCTTGTAGTAGCACCGGTAAAATATTTATCAATTACTGATTTATTTATCCCGATGATTTCAAAAATTTGAGCACCTTGGTAGGATTGTAATGTAGATATCCCCATTTTTGAAAAGACCTTCAATAATCCATCATTAACGGCTTTTATGTAATTTTTTTTAAGTTGGTTAACGTCTAGGTCCGTCTGCAATTTCTCGAAAAGCTTCATGTCGCGAATGGAAGACAATGCCAGGTATGGATTGATAGCAGTAGCACCAAAACCAATCAGGCATGCAAAGTGATGCACTTCCCATACATCGCCTGCTTCAATCACCAAACCCACCTGCCCACGTAATCCTTTTCTTATAAGATGGTGATGTACAGCGGCGGTCGCCAATAGAGAAGGAATGGCGGCGTGTTCCGAATCGATTGCCCTGTCTGATAAAATTAATACTTCAAAACCGTCATTAACTGCATCAGCGGCATACCTGCACAAGCGATCGATTCCTTTTTGCAGGGAGCCAGGTTTACCATCTGCAATAAAATATGTTTGCAAAGTATGCGCCTGGAAAATGCCTGTATCAATACTTCTTATTTTTTCCAGTTCATGGTTGGAAAGAACAGGGTGCCTTAATGCGAGGCTATGGCATGATAGCGGATCTTCTTTAAGTAAATTGCCGTTATTGCCAACAAAAGTAGCCAGCGACATCACCAATCGCTCTCTTATTGGATCTATTGGGGGATTGGTTACCTGTGCAAAAAGCTGCTTAAAGTAACTGCTCAGGTGTTGGGGCTGATCGCTTAAAACTGCCAAAGGCACATCGCTTCCCATAGAACCGGTGGGCTCTTTACCATCTAATGCCATGGGGGATATTAGTACATCGAGATCTTCTGTTGTATAGCCAAATGCCTTTTGATATTGGAAAACCTGGTCATGCTCAAGATGGGTAAACGATACTCTTGGTTCAGGTAATTCTTCCAGGCGAATTTTATATTTATTCAGCCATTCATTGTAAGGATTTTGAGAGCAGATTTTATCCTTTATTTCTTCATCACTTATAATTCTTCCTTCTTCAATGTCCACAACAAACATTTTTCCGGGTTGTAGTCTTCCTTTCTCTTTTATCAATTTAGGATCAACCGGCAGCACACCAGTTTCAGATGCCATGATTACCCTGTCATCTGTTGTAACGCAATACCGGGAAGGTCGCAAGCCATTTCGATCAAGCGTTGCACCTATTATTTTTCCATCAGTAAAAGATATGGACGCAGGGCCATCCCATGGTTCCATAAAAGAGGCATGAAATTCATAAAATGCTTTTTTTACCGGATCCATTTGATCATTGCCATCCCATGCTTCCGGAATCAGCATCATCATTACGTGTGGAAGAGAGCGCCCGCATAATGTGAGCAACTCAATCATGTTATCAAGGCTTGCAGAATCTGACTGCCCCTGCTCCACAACCGGCAGCAACATGTCCATCTCTTCTTTGGTGAAGTACTGCGAAACAAAGCCTTTTTCACTTGTGCGCAGCCAGTTGAGGTTTCCCTGTAAAGTATTTATTTCACCATTATGGGCTATATAACGAAAGGGCTGTGCCAGTCGCCACGATGGAAATGTATTAGTGGCGAATCGTGAATGTATTAATCCGAATGCGGATACAATTTTTTTATTGCCCAGGTCGGGGAAATAATGGCGAAGCTGGAGACTTGTAAGCTGTCCCTTATAGATAATTGTTTTATAAGACAGTGATGCAACATAAAAGCCAATAGCATCTTTTCGTACCGTATTACTAATCGTTAGAGCGGCGTAATTTCTCAGAACAAATAATTTCCTTTCAAAATCATCCGGACGGCTTATATGGTCGGGGCATGCAATAAAAACCTGCTCAATTTCAGGCTCAACGGACAAGGCCGAAAGGCCTATATCATCAGTATTTACAGGCACCCTCCTGTATCCCAGGATTTCCAAACCAAGCGTTTCTGCGCTCCGGTTAAATATATCCCTGCATTGTTCTCTCAGCCGTATATCTTTTGGAAAAAACAAAACACCTACACCATATTTACTATACGCAGGTAAATGAATTCCAAGTTTTATGCATTCATCAAAAAAAAATTCGTGCGGAGTTTGAATGAGAATACCTGCACCATCACCTGTATTATTTTCGCAACCACATGCTCCCCGGTGCTCCATATTCTCGAGGATGGTGAGAGCATCTGAAACAATCTGGTGACTTTTATTGCTTTTTATATTAGCAACGAAACCTATGCCACATGAATCATGTTCAAATTCACGCCTATATAAACCTTTACTCACTACTATGTATATTAAATGATTAATTCAGCTAATACTATTTGTTTCAAAACAAATATCATACAAGCCGTCGTAAATATGTAATGTGTTTTTCTCTAGAATAATCTAAAAAGCATCCTTCCGAAATTATCTTTAATCAATTGCGCTATAAAATTAATTATCTATTCACTTTACAGCCGGCAAAGGCATCAATTTTCATGTAAATTCAGTCTGGTAAAGGCATACACGCATTTTGATTTACAATGCCCAAGCTGCACTTTCATCCAAATAGCCTCAAACCATTCACATAATTTTCTAAATTTTTTTGATTTTTTAAAAACCAATACCCTACTTTTGTGGTAGACTATTACAAATTAGTTAATATGAACCAACTTTCTTCTTTACGCTATATGTGCTACTCAATGCGTTGTTGCTAATACTCCTTTATTATTGCAACATTCACAATTTCCCGATATTATTTCGATTTTTTACAAAACACTATATACAAAATACTAACAAATGTTTTTCACGCTAAAAGACCAGGTAACATCCCTTGCAGAGAGAGCAGGTCTTTTAAATATCGATGAATTCCTAGCCATACTTGCTCAACAATTTCCAGGTGAGGTAACTTTTTCAACAAGTTTCAGTTTTGAAGATCAGTTGATCACGCACAAAATTTTAAATAACCAGCTTCCAATTAAAATCTTTACGCTGGACACGGGGAGGCTATTTCCCGAAACCTATTCTGTATGGAATTCAACAAACGAAAGATATAATACACATATCAAAGCTTATTATCCCGATGCTGTTTTGCTGGAAAATTTTGTTGCGGAAAAAGGGCCTAACTCTTTTTACGAGTCGGTAGAAAACAGGAAGGGTTGTTGCCATATTCGTAAAGTGGAGCCTTTAAAAAGGGCGCTGAAAAACAATTCAATCTGGATAACAGGCCTTCGGGCAGAACATTCTGCAGACAGGCATGACATGCCACAGGTAGAATGGGATGAAAGCAACAACATCATAAAATATCATCCTATACTACACTGGACAACTGAAGAAGTAAAAAATTACATCAATGAAAATAACATTCCATACAATCCTTTACATGACAGGGGATTTGTAAGTATTGGATGTGCTCCATGCACAAGAGCCATTAAACCCGGTGAGGATTTTAGAGCTGGTCGCTGGTGGTGGGAAAATAATAGTAATAAAGAATGTGGCCTGCATGTTCATGAACAGGTATCACAAAATTGATTGAAAGAAAAATAAAATGAGCACATATCGTTTAGATTACCTGGAGCAATTAGAATCGGAGGCTATTCACATCATGCGTGAAGTGGCCGGGCAATTTGAGCGTCCTGCCTTATTATTTTCAGGAGGTAAGGATTCAATAACACTTGTACATCTTGCGTTGAAAGCTTTTCGTCCCGGTAAATTTCCATTTCCATTGGTTCATATTGATACCGGGCATAATTTTCCGGAGGCGCTTGATTTCAGGGATAAATTAGTTAATACGATTGGAGAAAAATTAATTGTAGGAAATGTTGAAACCACGATTAAAGAAAAAAATCTAACTGAGCAAAAGGGAAAATTTGCCAGCCGCAATGCTTTGCAAACCTATACCCTGCTTGATATTATTGAAGAATACAAATTTGATGCATTGATCGGCGGAGCAAGAAGAGACGAAGAGAAAGCAAGAGCGAAAGAACGAATATTTTCCGTAAGAGATGAATTTGGCCAATGGAACCCAAAGTTGCAAAGGCCGGAATTATGGAATACTTACAACGGCAAAATTCATAAGGGCGAAAACGTTCGTGCATTTCCTATCAGCAACTGGACAGAACTCGATATCTGGAATTATATAAAGAGAAGACAAATTGATTTGCCTTCAATTTATTTTGCCCATCAAAGGGACGTGATAGAACATGAAGGGCAACTGGTAGCTGTTTCTGATTTTATCAAGCTCGATGAAACGGATGTAGTAATAAAAAAGAAAGTTCGCTACCGTACCGTTGGAGATATGACTTGTACCGCAGCCGTTGAATCAAATGCGGACGATATTGATGGCATTATAACAGAAATTATTGCAACCAAGACAAGCGAAAGAGGTGAAACAAGAATTGACGATAAAGTTTCAGAGGCTGCAATGGAAGACAGGAAAAAGACAGGATATTTTTAGTGAGTTGTGAATTGTCAGTTGTGAAGAAAACACGCTGGCTGCTCACAACTCCCAACTCACAACTGACAATTCACAACAATGGACATTCTACGATTTATAACAGCCGGAAGTGTTGACGATGGAAAAAGTACTCTGATAGGAAGGTTATTGTACGACAGTAAATCAATTTTAATTGACCAGCTTGCTGCAATTGAAAAACAAAGCAAAAATAAAAACGCAGGCGAAATTGATTTGGCGTTACTAACGGACGGCTTACGTGCAGAACGTGAACAGGGAATTACTATCGATGTTGCCTATAAATATTTTTCTACACCTAAGCGTAAATTTATTATTGCCGATGCCCCAGGGCATATTCAATATACACGCAATATGGTTACGGGAGCTTCCAATTCAGAACTGGCAATAATTTTAGTTGATGCCCGGAATGGTGTCGTTGAGCAAACACGCAGGCATTCCATCATTGCTTCTTTATTAAATATTCCCCACATTGTTGTTGCGATTAATAAAATGGATTTAGTAAATTATTCTGAAGATGTTTATAACAACATTGTTATAGACTACCGGGAAGTTGCAAAAACGTTAGGATTGAAAGATGTGAAATATATCCCTATAAGCGCATTGAGGGGAGATAACATTGTAGAAAAATCAGAAAAATTTTCATGGTACGACGGTGAATCCTTACTGCACCATTTGGAAAATATTAAATTGGATTCCGATGTTAATCTAACCGACGCAAGATTTTCTGTTCAATACGTTATACGGCCGCAGGCCGAAGATTTGCATGATTACAGGGGCTATGCCGGAAAAGTAATTAGTGGCATTTATCGAAAGGGGGATAGAATAATTGTTCTTCCATCAGGCATTGAAAGTAGTATTAAAACAATTGAAATTGGCGACGTGGAAATTGATGAGGCTTATGCTTTACAAAGTGTGGTGCTGCATCTTGAAGATGACATCGATGTAAGCCGGGGTGATATGATTGTCCCAATAAATGATCAACCGGCAACCGAACAGGAATTTGAAGCGCTGTTATGTTGGATGGACAATAAGCCTTTGATTCCCGGTAATAAATATCTATTGCAAATAAATAGCCGGGTTGTAAAAAGTGTAGTTAAAGAAATCGAATACAAGCTTGATGTAAACACTTTACAAAAAAATTATGCTCCGGATAAGGCAGTATTGAATGATATTATAAAAGTAACTATTAAGACAGCATCGCCTGTTGCATTCGATTCATATAAAAAGTTAAGGCAGAATGGTGGCGCAATTTTGATTGATGAAACCAGCTGCGTCACGGTTGCGGCATGTATGATTGAATAAGACTAATAAATTTTTTTGAACATATACCTACTAATTAAGTAGACTAATGGAACAGCTAAAAAATGGTAAACTGGTAATTGCAGGCGCAGGGCCTGGGGATCCCGAATTGGTCACAATGAAAACTGTACGTTACCTCAGAAAAGCTGATATCGTGTTGACAGACCGACTCGTTAGTGATGATATCCTAAAAGATTATGTAAACCCCGGTGCAGAAATAATTTACGTAGGAAAACAATGCAGGCGCGGAGTTTCTACGCCACAACAGACGATTAATGAGCTTATCGTTTACTATTGCACGTTAGGTAAACTTGTTGTACGGTTAAAAGGTGGTGATGTTTCTATTTTCGCGAATATCATGGATGAATTGGAAACGGCAGTTGGCAACAACATTCTTTATGAAATAATTCCGGGAGTTACCGCAGCCTTAGGTGCTGCCGCTTACGCAGGCATCCCGCTCACTGCAAGAGATTATGCCACATCCGTTCGCTTTCTTACCTATTATAAATCTGACATTGTTACGGATGAGTACTGGAAGGAACTGGCACATACAGATGACACGCTGGTTTTTTATATGTCTTCGGAAACACTAGACAGTGTCGTTGAGAAGTTAACAACTAATAATATTCATGAAGATAAATTATTAGCAGTAGTTGAACAGGCAACAACACCTTTTCAAAACGTACACATCAGTAATTTGTACGAGTACAAAAAATTGAAGTACAAAAAATACATTTCCCCTTCCCTGGTAATTATAGGAAAAGTAGTGGCTCTTCATGAGCAATTTGCCTGGCTTCCTAACAATGACACACAGGCCTTTTATTTCAAGACCAGCGCTGTAATCGAAATTAATAACCCGGAAAATTTACAGAAACATGTTCTCTGAGAATAAATTAAAAACTCTATTAGATCTCATAGATAAATCAACCAGCGAAGAATTGATTTGGATGAATGGCTATCTGAATGGCATTGTATCAACAAAATTACAAGAAGAAAAACCTGTCACAAAAAGTGGTGTAACTAAGATCACGATTGCGTATGGTACCGAGACAGGCAACTCAAAAAAGCTGGCAACTGAATTTGCGACAAAAGCTAAGAAAAAAGGTATTCATGCAAAGGTCCAAAGTATGGACCAATACCGGCTCAACGATTTAACTAAGGAAGAATATTTTCTTGCCGTAATTAGCACTCACGGTGAGGGTGAGCCTCCGGCAGCCGCCAAAAAGTTTTACGATCATGTGCACCAGAATGGGTTTAAGTTAGATAGGTTGAAATACAGCGTTCTTGCATTAGGGGACACCTCCTACCCATTGTTTTGTAAAGCCGGCGAAGATGTGGATGAGCAGTTAACTAAATTGGGCGGAAAGCGCTTTTTCCCAATACAAAAATGCGATGTCGATTATGATAGCGAAGCAGAGCAATGGTTTGATGAAATATGTAACGCTCTTGATGGAAATGGCGAAGGCTCTTCAATTAGTGCACCTAAAATCGTAGCAAAAAAATCTTCCGGAAAAAAAATATATGAAGGCAAGTTGCTTGCACATATTAATCTAAATGACCGAGGAAGTAATAAAGAAACCTATCATATCGAGATTGAAGCAGAGGATGTTGCCTACCGGTCCGGAGACTCTATCGGTATTATCCCCCAAAATAATAAAGCGCTTGTAGAAGAAATTATTTCCGTAACCGGAATTGATGATACTACTAATATTGATTATAAAGATGAATTATTTTCTGTCTATAACTTATTGCACAAGAAATTAAATATTACCTACCTGCCTGAAAGAGTAGTAAAGCAATATGCAGCCGTTGTTGAAAAAGACGTTGAAATAAAACGCTGCGATTTATTGGATTTGCTTAAAATATATCCTGTAAAAAATGCGGAACAGCTCACCGAGGTTGTAAAAATATTAGAGCCTACAGCACCACGTTTATATTCTATTGCATCCTCACCCGAAGCTCATTCCGGTGAAATACATGTCACTGTTGCAAAAAATTCATTTAAGGTAAATGATGAAATTGAATACGGACTGGCTTCGAATTTTATTTCTCATTTCAAGCAAGGTGATGAACTTCAGTTTTATGTGCATCCAAATAATCGTTTCAGGTTACCAAATGACGATAAACATATAATAATGATTGGGCCCGGTACCGGTATTGCTCCTTTCCGATCTTTTATTGCAGAACGTGACGCCAATGGTCATCCGGGAAAAAACTGGCTGTTTTTTGGAGAGCAACATTTTGTTACCGACTTTTTATACCAAAGCGAAATACAAACCTGGTTTGAAACAGGGGTACTTACAAAAGTGAGCACTGCATTCTCAAGAGACCAGGCTGAGAAAATTTATGTACAGCACAAAATGATGCAACACGGAAATGAATTTTTTGAGTGGATACATACAGGTGCTTATATATATGTATGCGGCACGAAAGATCCCATGAGCATCGATGTTGAAAAAACAATATTAGATATTATTGAAAAATTTGGTGAGAGATCAAAAGTGGATGCAGAAAAATATCTTGATAATTTAAAAGAAGAAGGAAGATATATTACTGATGTGTATTAAAAGCCCCTCCAACCTCCCCGAAGGGGAGGCTTAACAACTGGAGATATAAAAGAACAAGAAAATGACAG
>JBBSPK010000008.1:0-43454 GCA_038258875.1 Chitinophagales bacterium | reverse complement strand
TCGTAAACAAAGTAGAAAGCCCTGACCTTGGCATGATGTATAGTATGAACCCCTATGCGGGTTGTGAGCATGGATGTATTTATTGTTATGCCCGTAATGTGCATGAATACTGGGGTTACAGCGCCGGGCTTGATTTTGAAAGTAAGATAATTGTTAAGATGAATGCGCCTGACATGCTACGCAAATTTTTGATGAACAAAAAATATAACGCGACTTCCATCATGCTTAGCGGCAATACGGATTGCTATCAACCGGCAGAACAAAAATACAGGTTGACAAGAGGCCTTCTTGAAGTGTGCAATGAATTTAACCAGCCTGTTGGTATCCTCACTAAAAATTCATGGATAATAAAAGACAAAGATGTGTTGCAGGAAATGGCGAAAAAAAGATTGGTATCGGCCATGGTTTCTATAACCTCATTCAATGAAGATTTAAGAAGGGTAATGGAACCGCGGACAACCACGGCCAAACAACGATTAAAAGTAATTGAGGAATTAAGCAATGCCGGCATACACATGGGTGTAATGATGGGGCCGATGATTCCCGGGTTAAATGAACACGAAATGCAAAGAATAATGAAAGAAGCAAGGGATGCAGGAGCAAAATTTACAGCGTATACTTTTATTCGTTTAAATGGAGCGATTAAGTTTTTATTTCATGATTGGCTCTATAAAAATTTTCCCGACAGGGCGGATAAAGTATGGCACATGATTGAAGGCGGCCATAACGGCCAGGTAAATGATACCCGATGGGGTGTTCGTATGCGTGGCGAAGGAAGTATTGCAGATATGGTGCGACAGCAATATAAAAAGTATGGAAAGTTATATGGAATGAATGAAGACAGGTGGGAATTGGATACAACGATTTTCAGAAGGCCGGGGGAGCAAGGGAGGTTGTTTTGAGGAAATGATATTTATCTTAGATGAAATTAAGCGCAAAATCTTTTTATGCCCTACAATGATCTACATGATAAGGCTTTTGATGAAGCGACAATTGCAAAGCTTGAAATTTTTGAAGATTATGCCCAAGCTTGGATCCCAACTTTTGTCATGCAAGGAGTTCCAACCATATGCATTTTTGATTTCTTCTCAGGAACAGGTTACGATAAAAATGGAGTTGCAGGTAGCCCTATTCGCATTCTTGAAAAAATAAAAGAACAGATAGGCCATATCTTTCAAAAAAAGGTAAACATCAAAGTTTACTTAAATGAATTCGAACCAAATAAAAAAGTACAAATGAAGTTTGAGCTTTTGAAAAAAGCTTGTTTAGAATATCTTGAAATCAATACAGATGTTAAACGAGTAATCGAAATTAAATACTTCAATCAAGACTTCGAAGGTTTATTCCCAGAACTGATTACGGAAATACGGAAGTTTCCATCACTAGTATATCTTGACCAGAATGGAATTAAATACTTGTCTGAAAAATATTTATTGGAACTTGAAAAAACAAGACAAACTGATTTTTTATATTTTGTTTCTGCCTCTTATTTTTGGCGCTTTGGCGATAGTAAAGAATTTAAAGAGCATTTAGATATAGATATGGCAAAGGCTAAACTAGATCCTTACAAATTTATTCATAGAAACATTATTGAACAATTAAGAAAAAAACTTCCAAAGAGAACAAAATTAAAACTATACCCATTTTCCCTTAAGAAAGGAGCAAATATTCATGGGATTATCTTTGGCGCTTCTCATCCACGAGCAGTTGATAAATTTTTGAATATTGCCTGGAGCCGCAGTCCTATAAATGGTGATGCAAATTTTGATATAGACAATGATTCAAATAAAAGGCAAATGGATATGTTTATTGGCAAGAGTCTAACAAAAATAGAAGAGTTCAAAGAAAGTTTAAGAGTAAAGGTTTTAGCAAAAGAAATCACAAGTAATTTTGAGGCATTACAATTTGTACATGATGAAGGGCATATTGGCAAGCATGCTGCAGAATGCTTAAAGGAAATGAAAAGAAAGGGTGAAATACAGTATGATGGATTGTCTCCCTTGGTAACTTATGAAAATATTTATAAAAACAATAGAAAAGTAGTGTACCAAATAAATTAATCATGGCACAATCCTCAATCGAATGGACAGAAATGGCATGGAACCCAACTACAGGCTGTAACAAGGTTTCAGCAGGTTGCAAGTTTTGTTATGCAGAAGTTATGACGAGACGTTTGCAGGCAATGGGAATAGAAAAGTATAAAGATGGCTTTAAAGTAAGAACACATGAAGATGCATTAAACATTCCCTATTCATGGAAAGGATCAAAGATCGTTTTTGTAAACTCTATGAGTGACTTATTTCATCCAGAAGTGCCAATTGAATTTATAAAAAAGGTTTTTGTCGTAATGAATAACACGCCACAACATACTTACCAGGTTCTTACCAAAAGAGCAGAAAGGTTATATGAATTACATCAACAATTAAACTGGACAAAAAATATCTGGATGGGTGTTTCAGTAGAAGACGGAAGAGTAACAGAACGAATAGATTTTTTAAGAGAAACCAAAGCAGTAATAAAATTTCTTTCTTGCGAGCCTTTAATAGGCCCCTTACACAATTTGAATCTTACAAATATTGATTGGGTAATTGTTGGCGGCGAAAGCGGTAAAAAAGCAAGGCCAATGCAGGAGCTTTGGGTTTGGAATATTAAACAGCAATGCCAGGAACAGGAAGTGGCTTTTTTCTTCAAACAATGGGGAGGCACGAACAAAAAGAAAGCAGGAAGAGAACTTGCTGGAATGACTTATAATGAAATGCCTGCAATAGAGGATATGGTTGCCTGAAATCAATCCCGTATTCCTTCAATTTACCAGGTGAAATATTCCCTGAATTTTCTTAAAAAATTTATAAGTATATTTATTTAAACCTTAAAAGTGTCCGTTAATCTATACAATTCCATAAAAAAGGCTTTTGGAAAATTAAGCCGTCTTGCTGAAACATTAATCGGGAGCGAAATCGTGCGTCTTGGGGCTGACATCAAAGAAAAAATAAAGAGCGGGGAGAAGATTTACAATTTTACCATAGGTGATTTTGATTCGTCTATTTTCCCGATTCCTAAAAAGCTTGAACATGAAATTATAGAAGCGTATCGGCATAAGCACACTACCTATCCTCCCGCCGATGGTATTCTTGCTTTAAGAGAATCTGTTGCTACATTCATCCAGGAGAGAGAAGGACTTGACTACACTGCTAACGAAATACTGATAGCCGCAGGCGGAAGGCCACTCATTTATGCGTTATATCGTGCATTGGTCGATAAGGACGATAAAGTAATTTACTCGGTGCCGAGTTGGAATAATAATCACTACGTTCATTTTGTTGAGGGCAGGCACGAAGTAATAGAAACCACTGCTGAAAATAATTTTATGCCGTCGGCTGAAGATATCCAACCCCATATAAAGGATGCGGTTCTTATTGCTTTGTGCTCACCATTGAACCCGACAGGAACGGTGTTTAAAAAAGAAGAGCTTGAAAAAATTTGCGATCTCGTTATTGAAGAAAATTTGCAAAGGAGCGATGAAGAAAAAAAATTGTATGTGATGTACGACCAAATGTACTGGACACTTACCTATGGCGATTCAGACCACTACAACCCGGTAAGCTTGCGACCTGCAATGAAAGATTATACCATTTTCATAGACGGCATCAGTAAGGCATTTGCTGCAACAGGAGTTCGTGTAGGATGGGCGCTTGGCCCGCAGCATGTGTTGGGAAAGATGCGTGCGATCAACAGTCACGTTGGAGCCTGGAGCCCAATGGCAGAACAGCATGCCACCGCCAAATTTCTGTTACATCATGCAGCTATTGATGAATACCTGGCACACTTTAAAAAAGAACTGGAAGAGAGATTGCAACTTATTTACAAAGGATTTCAAAAATTAAAAGCTGAAGGCTTTGCAGTTGATGCTTGTGCGCCCCAGGCTGCAATTTATCTCACAATTCAATTAAGCCTTTCGGGAAAAACGAATAGTGATGGCAGCTTACTGGCAACGCAATCTGATGTAACTGCTTATATTCTGAGTGAAGCAAAACTCGCTGTTGTTCCTTTTTACGCATTTGGTGCATCAAAAAATTCTGATTGGTATCGCCTTAGTGTAGGTACCTGTAGAAAAGAAGAGATTTCTGAAATGCTGGAGAAACTTAGAAGCGCCTTGAGTAAATTATCTTAATACAGCCACGAATTACACGGATTACCACAAATTTTTAATCAGGAAGACCCCTAATAAACTAATTAACGAATCAACCCTTCCTTCAATAAATACTCTGCAATCTGTACTGCGTTCGTAGCTGCACCTTTACGCAGGTTATCACTGACTATCCAGCAGTTTAAAGTCTTTCTTTGTGATTCATCTCTCCTTATTCTGCCAACAAAAGTTTCATCTTTCTCATGAGCAGTTAGTGGCATTGGATAAATGAAATTATCAATATCGTCCTGTACCACAACACCAGGCGAAGCCGATAAGATTTGTTTTATTTCATCCAGCTCAAAATCATTTTCAAATTCGATGTTCACACTTTCGCTATGCCCTCCCATTACCGGAATGCGTACACAGGTCGCCGTTAGCTGAATACTGTTATCTCCCATAATCTTCCTGGTTTCATTTACCATTTTCATTTCCTCTTTGGTATAGCCATTACCAGTAAACACATCTATTTGTGGAATAGCATTTTTATCAATAGAATACTTGTAAGCCATTTCGCCCACAATATTATTTCTTTCATTCTCCATTTGCTGCACCGCTTTTACACCGGTGCCTGTTACACTTTGGTAGGTAGAAACCACTACCCTTTTTATTTTATATTTTTTATGAAGCGGATTTAATACCAGTACCATTTGTATCGTAGAGCAATTGGGGTTTGCAATAATTTTATCTGCTTTGGTCAAAACATCTGCATTCACTTCAGGCACTATTAATTTTTTTGAAGGATCCATACGCCATGCCGATGAATTATCAATTACGGTAATACCCGCTTCGGCAAACTTTGGCGCCAAAGCGAGTGACGTTCCGCCGCCGGCAGAAAAAACAGCGAGGGAAGGTTTGGCAGCAATTGCATCATCTGCAGAAACCACTTTGTACTTTTTATTTTTGAATGTCACTTCTTTACCGATAGATTTTTCAGAGGCTACAGGTATGATTTCTGAAACAGGAAATTTCCTTTCTTCGAGTATTTGTAACATTTTACTTCCAACAAGGCCGGTGGCACCCACTACTGCAACTTTCATTTTCTACTTTTTATTACGTTTAAATGTTTAATAATTTCTAAATACTGCAAATGTATAAAGTGATTATCTTTAAAAAAAGCTGCTGTTTATGGTACGAATTTTTTCCGTGTGTTTTTGCATCTGTATGTTTATGGGATTGGATGCAAATGCACAGGTCGCAGAAAATTTTAATGATGGGGATTTTACCAACAATCCAACCTGGTCAGGAAACTCTTCTGATTTCATTGTAAACCCAGCTCAACAACTGCAAAGTAATAACACCGTTGCAAATAGCAATTATTTTCTTACTACACCAAATACACTGGCTACATCTGCGCAGTGGGAGATGTACATACAGATCAGCTTTAACCCCTCTTCAGCCAATTATATCGATGTTTATTTAATTGCTTCTCAAAGTGATTTAACACTTACGACAAACACCGGGTATTTTGTTCGAATTGGGAATACAGACGATGAAATAAGCCTTTACCGCAAAGATGCCGGTGGTGTAACAAAAATTATTGATGGTTCCAACGGTATTTTGAACAGCAGCAACAATATTATGAAAATAAAAGTGGTGAGGGATAACACAAATCAGTGGATATTGAGCAGGGATTTAACTGGTAGCGGAAACAGCTACACCAGCGAAGGGTCAGTCATAGATCCCACTTATACTTCATCATCTTTTTTTGGGATTTTTATAAAACAAAGTACGGGCAGTTTTTTTCAAAAACATTTTTTTGATGATATAGACATCAAAGACTACGTGCCTGATGTTACTCCGCCTACGATTCAGAGTGCCACTGCAGTTTCTTCAAATAATGTTGATGTTTTGTTTAGTGAGCCTGTGGAATTTGCCAGCAGCCAGCTTGTGAATAATTATTCGGCTGACAATGGTTTAGGGAATCCTTTAACAGTCATTATAGACGCATCAAACTCATCTCTTGTTCATTTAACCTTTGCCGTTGCATTGACTAACGCTATTACCTACACGCTAACTGTAAATGGAGTAAAAGACCTGGCAGGAAATGCAGCGAACAACGAAACAGCAAGCTTTAGCTTTTATACCCCGCAAGAATATGATGTGGTAATTGATGAAATAATGGCCGATCCAACACCACAGGTGGGATTGCCCAATAGTGAATGGATTGAGCTTCGAAACATATCTTCATTTCCAATTAATTTGCAGGCATGGAAATTAGCTGATCCAACAGGGCAGACAGGCCCCATGCCCAATTTTATTTTACAGCCTGATAGTTTTGTGATCGTGTGTACCGGTTCAGCAGTCGCTGGCCTTGCCTCATTCGGAAATACAATCAGTGTAACAAGCTTTCCCTCACTTGACAATGATGGCGATATTATTTCACTTTCAGATCCTTCAGGTAAAACCATTCATGCCGTTCAGTATTCTTCAACGTGGTACCAGAATGAATTAAAAAAAGATGGGGGATGGACACTTGAAATGATGGATACAAAAAATTCATGCAGTGGTATCAATAACTGGAAAGCAAGTACAGATGCGGCCGGAGGAACACCCGGCAAAAAGAATTCGGTTGATGGAACAAATGCCGACCAAACGGCGCCAAAGCTTTTACGGGCCTATGCGATCAACAATAACAGCATTACGGTGGTGTATGATGAACCGTTAGATAGCGCCAAAGCAGTAGCGGTCAACAACTATTCAATTGATAATGGCCTTTCCGCAATCATCGCCTCAGCCGTTGCACCTTTATTTAACGAAGTAAATATTGTTTTAAACACGTCTATTACAGCAGGAACAGTTTATACTATTACAGCGGCAAATGTTGCTGATTGCTCAGGAAATATTATAGCAGGCAACAACACAGCAAGATTTGGTATTGCAGAAGATGCCGAAAGCCTGGATATTGTTATTAACGAAATTCTTTTTAATCCAAAGCCAAATGGAGTTGATTATGTTGAACTGTATAATCGATCTAAAAAGATATTTGACCTCAGCAAAATTTATATCGCCAATCGTAACAGCAATAATGTTATTAGCAGCATTCAACAGGTAAGCGTTCAAAGTATTTTAATTTTTCCCGGAGATTATATTGTTCTTACATCCGATCCTGTTGCGGTTAAAGCTCAATACCTGACAACAAACCCGGATGCATTTATCACTGTGGGCAGTATGCCTTCCTTTTCTGATGACGCAGGAAATGTCATCATTTTAAACGGGCAGGGAAATATTATCGATGAAGTAGATTATTCTGATAAATGGCACTTCGCTTTAATATCGAATACCGAGGGTGTATCTCTTGAGCGTATCGATTACAACGGCGCTTCCATTCAAAGTAATTTTCATTCAGCAGCTACCTCCGTGGGGTATGGAACACCCGGTTACAAAAACTCACAGTATAGATTAGACGCAGAAGCACAGGGCCAAATAACTATTACACCCGATATTTTTTCTCCTGATAATGACGGAATAGATGATTTTGCAACGATAAGTTATAGTTTCCCTGCTCCCGGATACGTCACGAATGTGACCGTATTTGATGCAACCGGCAGGGCAGTCCGTTACCTGCAAAAAAATTCACTAAGTGGTATTAAAGGATATTACCGGTGGGATGGCCTTGATGATAAAAACCGCAAGCTTCCGCAGGGCATCTATATTATTTATACAGAGATTTTTAATACTGAAGGAAAGAAGAAACAATTTAAAAATACAATTGTACTGGCGAGGAGGTATTAATCAATTTCTCCCTATATTATTGATATCATCGTCAAAATCGTGGTCTGGAAGTTTGTTAAGATGGCCTTTGATGAGAAAATAACTCGTAATTGCAAACGCTATGCCCACCAGTGCAATAGATATCAAATTATCCTTTCCAAAAATTATTACACCGGCAACGATCCCAAAAAATTCAAAAATGAACCAACCTGCAACCAAATAAATCTTCCAGGTCCCTGCCTTCAAGCCTTTACTGTGAGCAAGCTTTCCTATTTCCTTTGTTAAGAATATCAGCGCAATTATTTCAATCATACCAATTAATTTTTTCTTTTGATCAGAAAAACAATTTTCTTATTCAAAAATTCAAACTAAATCGATATCAAAATTTACCAATTGAACAAATTCCTGCAGGCGGGTATCAATATCTTTTTTGGTAATTTCTTTAAGGCGTTGTGGACCGAACTTTTCGACGCAAAAACTGGCCATCGCCGATCCCACAATTATTGCGGTTTTCATATTTTCAAAACTTATGTCTTTGGTACGCCCTATGTGGCCAATAAATCCTCCCCCGAAAGCGTCACCTGCACCAGTAGGATCAAACACATCTTCAAGTGGCAATGCGGGTGCGAAAAAAACATGGTTTTCATGGAAGAGCAGGGCGCCATGCTCGCCTTTCTTTATGATAAGAAACTTCGGCCCCATGTCCAATACCTTTTTTGCAGCCTTCACCAATGAAAACTCGCCACTTAACTCTCTCGCTTCACTGTCATTTATCATCAGTACGTCGATCATGGTAAGCACTTTTTTTAAATCTTCGAGCGCAGTTGCCATCCAGAAATTCATTGTATCCAATACAATTAGTTTTGGCCTTGTTCTTAACTGGTTTATTACGCTTATCTGTAATGAGGGCATTAGATTTCCCAACATAAGAAAGTCAGCTCCCTGGTATTCTTCGGGCACTTTGGGATCAAAATCTGCCAACACATTCAAATCTGTTACAAGGGTATCGCGGGTATTCATATCCATGTGATACTTTCCACTCCAAAAGAAAGATTTTTTGTCGGGTACAATTTCTACGCCGGTTAATTGAACACCACGCCTTTTTAATTCGGCCATTTCCTCTTCCGGAAAGTCATTGCCTACTATGGAAATTTGTTGAATTGGAGTGGTGAGGTGGCTGGCAGCATAAGCAACATAAGTAGCGGAACCGCCAACTATTTTATCAATTTTACCAAAAGGTGTTTCAATAGCATCAAAGGCCATACTTCCCAGTGTAATAATTGCCATAATATATTTTACTAATTTTATTTTCAGTTTAGCGTTGCAAATGTAAAAGATAATATTGGATAGCTCTCCCGTACTTTAGTATGGATACATTATTTAATCAACGTAATAATTAGTTTTGCAATAAAGTTATAATATGTTACTACGTATTCACCCACAAAACCCGCAGGAACGGCACCTCCGGCAAATTACCGATTGCCTCAAAAGCGGCGGAGTAATCATCTATCCCACAGA
The DNA here is from genome assembly GCA_038258875.1 of Chitinophagales bacterium. GTDB lineage: Bacteria > Bacteroidota > Bacteroidia > Chitinophagales > Chitinophagaceae > Ginsengibacter. The sequence goes on along the minus strand of JBBSPK010000008.1, from coordinate 34,036 downwards.
TACAATTTATGGACTGGGTTGCGACATATATCAACAAAAAGCAATCGAGCGAATATGTAAAATAAAGAACGTAGATCCGCAGAAGGCGCAGTTAACTTTCATTTGCCGGGATCTCAGCCACCTGAGCGATTATACCAAAAGTATTGATACGCCCTTATACCGGGTTTTGAAAAACCATTTACCAGGACCTTACACTTTTATTCTTCCTGCGAGTAAGCAGGTTCCGAAAATCCTGAAGAGTAAAAAAGATACCATTGGATTGCGTATACCCAATAACGTTATTTGTAGTGCCATCCTTGAAACGCTGGACAACCCGATTTTGAGTGCGTCTCTTCCCGGCGAAATGGTAGAAGAATATACTGACCCTGAAATTATTTATGAAAAGTTTGGGAAGCTCGTGGATTATGTAGTGGATGGCGGACCCGGCGGCATTGTACCCTCGACGGTAATTGATTGCACTTCTGAACAATGGATTGTAACACGCCAGGGGCTTGGAGAATGGGCTATATAAAAATGCCCCGGCCAAAGGGCAGGGGCGATTGAAAAGCCTGACTGATCGTGCCAACTAATTTCTGTCGCGGCTATTATGTTTTTTCCTGTAGATTTTATGGCTGTCTTGTCTTTTTTCTTTCTTTAAACTTTTTCTTTCTGCACCGGTAACAACCCCATCTGCTCTTGCTTCCTTTTTATCTTTGTGAAACTCCCTTTGATCCCTGGCCAGGTTTACAGTTTCGGCTTTTGTAAGCTCACCGCTTCTTACACCTTGCCTGATGCGCTGGCGCTGGTGCCTGCTTGTATGCCTTACCTGTGCATCTGCACTTGTTATACCCAATCCTAATATTATAAGAAGTACTAATAAAAATTTTGCTTTCATAAAGTTGATTTAAATGGTTTTGCTAATTGCACCTATGACTGGCGGTTGCAGGCGAGGTTTAATTTTTAAAATACTTTTTTAAAAATTCCTGTTCAAGCATAAATTATTATATATCCACAGAATGATCCTCGTTAGTTAGGTCGCCTTCTCCGGTTAATTGGCTCTCGTTATTTAACAGGGCATCGTCAAAAAGACTTGCAGGAAAAATATTAAAGCTCCTACGGTGATAATTGCATAGGCCATACTCTTTTATAGCGTCGCGGTGTTCGGGGGTTCCGTAACCTTTGTTATTATGCCAGCAATATACTTTGTGTTTTCTATGCAACTTTACCATATAATCGTCCCGGTAAGTCTTGGCAAGCACACTTGCAGCGGCAATCGAGGCATACATGCCATCACCTTTTATAATGCAAAAATGCGGCATCTTTTTATAAGCCTTGAACCTGTTGCCATCAACTAATAAAATATCAGGATTACCTTTTAATCTATTTAATGCAATGTGCATAGCCTTATACGATGCCTGTAAGATATTTATCCGGTCAATTTCATCATTATTTACACTGGCGACAGAATAGGCAATACTTTCTTTTTCAATTACGGGTCGTAATTGCTCACGCTCTTCTTTTGTTAATTGCTTGGAATCATTTAATAAAGGATGATAGAAATCTTTCGGCAAAATAACAGCTGCCGCATACACCGGGCCTGCAAAGCAACCGCGACCCACTTCATCAAGCCCGGCTTCAAAAAATTTATTATGGAAAAAAGGTAGCAGCAATTTTTACAAATGTATAAGACGATTTGCATATGAGTATTAATATTTTTTCAACATTTTTGTTACAACATCTATGCATTTGCAGGGTTAACTTTACACGATATCAAAAAATATGCAGGCCGAATTGCAAAATAAATTTTCCAAAAATATAGCGCGATGGCTTTTTGCGGGTGTGATCATGTTAATGATCCAGATTTTACTGGGAGGGATTACAAGATTAACTGAGTCGGGGCTTAGCATTACGGAATGGAATCCTGTTACAGGAACGTTACCACCCCTTAATCATCAGCAATGGATGGTGGAATTTGCTAAATATAAACACACAGACCAGTTTCGGTATATACATGCAGATTTCTCGCTCGACGATTTTAAATCTATTTTTTTTTGGGAATGGCTGCATCGTTTGTGGGCAAGGTTAATGGGCTTGGTATTTTTAGCCGGGTTTTTTTATTTTTTTATAAAAAAGCAATTCAGGCCGGGCATGATAATACCTCTTATTATTTTATTTCTCCTGGGAATTATGCAGGGAGCTATCGGGTGGCTAATGGTTAAGAGTGGTCTTGTTCCTGAAAAGTTATTTGTGGGGCATATACAGTTGGCGACTCATTTTATGGCTGCATTGCTTCTTCTATGTTACACATTATGGTTTGCGCTGAGTTTATCGATACCCGCAGATAAGATTATTATTAACTCTTCTCTTAAAAAAGTTACAATGATAATATTTGCCATACTTTTTGTACAATTGATTTACGGAGCATTTATGGCAGGGTTACACGCAGCTACGGCGGCACCAAACTGGCCAAAAATAAATGGACAGTGGATTCCTGATTCTATGAACGACTTATCTCCCGGCTGGAAAAATTTTATTGATAATAAAATAACTGTTCAGTTTATTCACCGGGGTATTGCCTATCTTCTTTTAATAATGGTATTTATATGGTGGATACGGGCGAAGAAAATAAAAAATACCTCACTGTTTGCAAAGACAAAATTTATCCCGTTATTACTTATTCTTTTACAGGTAATACTAGGCATAAGTACAATAATAATGTCCCCTTACGGCAATAACCTTCTATGGTTTGGCGTTGCCCATCAATTAGTTGCCATATTATTTCTTATGACAATAATTTTTATGTTATATCTTATCAGGTCTCAAAAATTGCCGGTTTTTAGTTATTGACATTTGTGTAATCATCTATGAAAAAATTTTTTCAAAATTTTTATTATTCTTTTCCCATACAACTTTTATTTCTGCATTTCAGAAAGGCCCAGGTATTGCTCATATTCTGGTTTGTTCTTTTCTTAACCCTTACAGGAAATTTCATGAAAATATTCGGTGCCAATGCATTATTCCTGGCGCCTGAATATCTCGGAACCGTAAATGCTGCGGGAGCCGCTATAACCGGAATGGCAACCGGCGTATTCATGATGAGCTGGAATATTACAACGTTCGTTTTGCATAGTATCCGCTTCCGCTTTCTTGCAACTACCACAAAACCGTTTTTAAAATATTGCGTGAACAATTCTATCATTCCCATTTGTTTTTTATTGCTTTATTTTTTTGAAGCGCTGTCGTTTGACAGGAAAATGGAACTTATTTCTTTTGTGGATTTCCTGGGAATTGCCGCAGGTTTTTTGGGCGGATTTCTATTATTAATAGGAATTTCATTTGCCTATTTTTTTACGGCAGATAGAAGAATTGACAGGACAATTAAACCCAATCTTTCCGATATTGAAAAGAGGAAATCAGGAATTCATGGAGACGGATCTTATGAAAATAATTTTGGATTGCCTGTCGGTTATTATTTAACTACGCGGTTTAGATTTCATAAAACGAGAAACGTAAGCCATTACGGGCAGGATTTTCTTGACACCATTTTTAAAAGACATCATTTTTCTGCAATGATCACTTTAATCCTTGCGTTTATTTTTATGATTCTGCTTGGGTTTTTTCTTGATCATAGAATTTTCCAGGTGCCGGCTGCTGCAAGCATCCTTGTACTTTTTGCTCTATTGATTGCCGTAATTGGCGCATTGACTTATTTTCTCAGAAGCTGGAGCATCCTGTTTGTAGTCCTTCTTTTTATTGTTCTTAATTTACTTTATATCTACGATGTTATTGACCCGAGAAATAAAGCTTTCGGGCTTGATTATACTAATCCCTCAAGACCAGAATATTCACTGAAAGGACTTGAAGCAATGAGCACCCCTGAAAAGATTGAGGCTGATAAAAATAATATGATTGATATCCTTAACCGTTGGAAACAACGCCAGGATGACCAGAAGCCTTTAATGGTGATTTTTAATTTCAGCGGAGGAGGTGTAAGGAGCGCATCCTTTGCTATGAATATTTTACAGGAGCTCGACAGTATCACTCAGGGAACAATAATGAAAAAAACCGTTTTGATAAGTGGCGCCTCCGGCGGAATGCTGGCTGCTGCTTATTTTCGCGAACTTACCAGATTGAGGGCAGAAGGAAAGAATATCGACCTGCAAAATAAAATGTATATAAATGATATCTCAAAAGACCTGCTGAACCCGATATTTTCCTCGATGATTGCAAGGGATTTACTTTCACCGGCTCAGAAGTTTTCGGTTGGGCCATACCGTTATGTCAAAGACCGGGGCTATGCGTTTGAACAAAAATTAAATGATAATACACGCGGCCTGCTTGATAAAAATATTGGTTTCTACAAAAACGATGAAAGAGATGCGCACATTCCGCTTATGATTTTAAATTCGGTTATAACACGGGATCTCAGGAAATTAATGGTATGCACTCAACCCCTCAGTTTTATGATGGAGCCTGAATTTACTGACAGTGCATCTCAAATGACAGGACCCGATGCTGTTGATTTTTCTTCGATGTTTAAAGATGAAAATCCCATGAACCTCCGGTTTCTTACCGCATTGCGTATGAACGCAACCTATCCTTACATTCTTCCTAATGTGTGGCTTCCTTCAAAGCCTGTTATTGACGTTATGGATGCAGGCCTCCGGGATAATTACGGCCAGGAAACATCGTTGCGTTTTTTGCATGTTTTCAAGGACTGGATAAATACAAATACCCGTGGTGTATTGATCATCCAGGTGCGGTCGAGACGTAAAGGCAGTTGGGATAATACAATTACAAACGGCGATATTACCGACATACTTACCAAGCCCTTTACTATGTTACAAACAAACTGGTTTATGCTGCAGGACTACTTCCAGGACGATGAAATAACGTATGCGCAAAGCTTTTTAGACAGCGGTTTTCACCGGGTATCATTTAACTATATTCCCGAAAAGGAAGATCGTGGTGCCACCCTTAACTTTCATTTGACCGCCAGTGAAAAAAAGGAAGTGCTTTCTTCTTCAACAAGAAAAAATAATGTAGAAGCATTTGAACAGGTAAAAAAATATTTAAGCGCTAAGGTTGAATAAGCCTGAAGGCCGCCGGCAAAATTTCGATATTAAATTCTTTAAAAGTTTGCGCATGATCACCGTCAATATGCAATGGGGCTAAAGATGAGTTTATAATCTTAAGCTTATCGGTTTGAAAATAAAGAATGTCTTTAGTGTGAAAATTTTTTTCATCGTAACGACGTATTTTTCCTGCTCTCATTTGCCGGGCCACTGACCAAAGAATTCTTGCCTTATTCATTTTTTTTACAACAATAATGTCGAGAAGGCCATCACTAAGACTTGCTTTCGGGGCAATTGTAAAATTATTACCAAACTGATTACTATTTGCGATGCAGATAAAAAATGCATCTACCTGGAATTTGGCTTTCTTCAACTCAAGCTCAAAGTGATAAGGAGATGCGGATAAAAAATTTTTAAAAGATTGCCTGATGTATGTTTTGAGTCCTCGTTTTTTTTGAAGGGAAAAATCATAAGCCACCTGCGCATCAAGGCCAATACCGCAAAGCATGCAGCTAAGTTTTCCATTAATTAAAAAAGTGTCGATACAAGCTGACTTCCCCTTGAATATTATTTCAATCGCCTTATCAACAGAACGGGGAATGCCGGCAGTAAGCGCCAGGCCATTTCCTGAGCCTCGTGGAATAATTCCGATATTTACTTTTGTATTTAATGTAGCTGCTATAACAGGGCTGAGGCTTCCATCTCCACCACAAATTACAATATCCGTTATTTCATCCTTGTGAATTTTTTCTCTTAAGAAAGAATAATCCCCATCTTCGGCAGTGAGAAGAATCTCATAACCAATATTGTTGTCCTGACATTTTTTTATTAGTCTTTTTTCTAATTGATTTTTGCTCCTTGTTCCGGATATTGGGTTAATAAAAAATAAAATCTTTCGTGCCATGTAAGTTTTGAAATAAGAATTATACGTTCATTCCCTTCACTTAAAATTATTTTAATTAAGGGTATTCCATAATAAATCTTTTAGCTGCACAAGCCCCTGCTGTGCTATTGATGAAATAAAAATATACGGAATGTTTCCAGGCAATTCTTTTTTAATCGCTTCTTTCAATTCATCATCAAGCATATCGCTTTTGCTTATCGCAATTACAAATTTTTTATCAAGCAATTCCGCGTTATACTCTTTAAGTTCATTCTTTAAAATCTCAAATTCACCTTTGTGATCGTTACTGTCTGCAGGTATTAGGAAAAGTAAAACGGGATTGCGCTCGATATGCCTTAAGAACCTGAAGCCAAGTCCCTTTCCTTCCGCTGCGCCTTCAATAATCCCGGGAAGATCTGCCACGCAAAAGCTTTTATTATCGCGATACTCTACCATACCGAGCTGTGGTATTAAGGTAGTGAACGCATAGTCCGCAATCTTAGGTTTTGCTGCCGTTATAACAGAAAGCAATGTTGACTTACCCGCGTTTGGAAAACCTACCAAACCGACATCAGCCAATACTTTTAACTCTAATAATTTCCAGCCTTCCTCACCTTCTTCTCCCGGCTGTGAATGTTGCGGCGCCTGGTTGGTAGGCGTGGCGAAGTGGGAATTACCCAGGCCTCCGCGTCCACCCTTCATTAAAATAACTTCCTTACCGTCCTCTAAAATTTCTGCCTCCTTTTCCCCGGTCAGCTCGTCTTTTGCGATTGTTCCAAGGGGCACCTCAATAATAATATCTTTACCATCACGACCTGTACAATTATTTTTTGATCCATTCTCTCCATTTTCGGCTAAAACATTTTTGAAATACCTCAGGTGTAATAATGTCCACAAATTTTTATTGCCTCTTAAAATTATGTGAGCGCCCCTGCCGCCATCGCCACCATCTGGCCCGCCAAAAGCTGTAAGCTTATTGCGCATAAAATGTTTGCTTCCGGCTCCGCCATGCCCGCTTTTACAAAATATTCTTATATAATCTATAAAATTTGTTTTCTCCATTGCGCCAAAGGTCGCGAAGTTTTTTTAGGAATTGTTTTTGCAGGTAAATAAGAAGCAATTTGAATAAGTGACTATAAATGTCGACTCAAATGCAACGTATATTTTAGATTTGGTGTCAGCAATAAAGAATGCATTTCAAAAACTCTTTTTATGAAATATCTTTTATTGATTTTATGTGCTGGTATTTTCTCCTGTTCAAAAAACATTGTACAAACTGCACCATTATGCATCCGACAAAAAATAGAAACTTTCAAAAAAGAACCGAAGGGAAATCCGCCGCAATCAGTAGTGCAATACATCCATCATAATAAAAAGGTCTTTTATATTCCGCCGCAATGTTGTGATCAATATAGTGACTTGTTTGATGATAATTGCAATCTAATAGGCCACCCTGATGGCGGGTTTACAGGAAAAGGTGATGGAACACTTCCTGATTTTTTTGATGATGCAAAAGATGCAAAAATTATTTGGAAGGATAACAGGTAGTGAATTACTTTTTTGTTTCATTCCAGGATTTATAATTTTTTATTTCTTTATTCTTCAGTTTAGAAATTTTTCTTAGCGGCTCACATGCGCTCCATTCTTTTTGCATATCTGCGGCAAGTTGCTGATAAATGTTTGTCCCTTCTGTTTTCCATTTCAACATTTCATCGCTTACCTGTTTTATAATTTTTGCAGGATTCCCTGCAAGCAAGCTCCGTGAAGGAATTATTTCATCAGCTTTTACAAAACTGAGAGCACCTACAATACAATTATCTCCGAGCTGCACATTATCCATTATAACAGCATTCATTCCAATTAAACAATTCCTTCCGATAGTTGCACCATGTATTACTGCTCCATGCCCTATATGAGCATTTTCTTTTAAAATAACGGTTACCCCGGGAAACATATGTATCGTACAATTCTCCTGGACATTGCAACCATCTTCAATAATTATTTTTCCAAAATCACCCCGAACTGCAGCGCCAGGGCCTATGTAAACTTTTTTACCAATAATGACATTCCCTGTTACAGCAGCAAGCGGGTGAATGAATGAAGATTTATGAACAACCGGTCTTACACCTTTAAATTCGTAACAGGGCATGGCATGTATTTAATTTTTTCTACCTAACTGATCTAATATAAAGGCAAATTTTAAAGCCGTTAGTTTTTGTCTTTCATACCTGCCCGATTCACCACCATGCCCGGCACCCATATTTACTTTAAATAAAACAGGATTATTGCCCAGGTTGTTTTCACGAACTTTTGCCACCCATTTTGCCGGAGAGAAAAAAGGAACCTGTGTATCATTCAGTCCACCCGTTGCAAAAATCGCCGGGTATTTTGCAGGCTTGACATTATCCAACGGCGACCAGGTTAACATGTAATCGTAATATTCTTTTTTATTTGGGTCGCCCCATTGATCATATTCCAAAGTTGTAAGTGGAAGTTCGGCATTGTACATGTCGGTTATCACATCCATCCAGGGTACTTCGGCAAGTACACCTTTGAACAAATCAGGACGCATATTTGTAATGGCACCCATGAGCATCCCACCGGCACTTCCGCCGTTTGCAAATAGTTTGTCAGAAGAAGTATACTTTTCATTTATCAGAAATTGTGCAGCATCTGTAAAATCAGTAAATGTATTTTTCTTATGTAATAATCTTCCCTGCTCAAACCAATCACGCCCCATTTCCTGCCCGCCACGAATATGCGCAATTGCATAAGAAATTCCCCTGTCCAATAAACTAATTACTGCGGAATAAAAATAAGGATCTGAATTTGCTCCATATGATCCATAGGCATATAAGAGCAAAGGATTGCTGCCATCCTGTTTAAATTTATCCTTTCTATAAACTAACGAAATGGGAACCTTGGTACCATCTGATGATGTTGACCAAAGTCTTTTTGTTTCATATAAAGCAGCTTTATAATTTGTGCCAACTTTTTGCCGTTTTAATAACTTCTTTTCACCCGTTTTTAAATTGTATAAATATTCACTGCCCGGTGTTTTGAGTGAAGTAAAGTAATATCGTATGCTATCTGATGTATAATCGTCGGTTGACATATACATATCAACTACATAATCTTCCTCCCCAAAATTTACATATTTCCATTTACTATTTTTCCGGTCAAATATTTTTATTTGCGTTAACCCGTTTTCTTTTGTTTGCGCCAGGTAATAATTTTGCAATACTTCTGTATTCTCGAGGTATGCCGTATCGCTCGCAGGAATTACGTCTTTCCAGTTATCCATAGAAGGATTATTTACAGGCGCTGAAACCAGCTTGAAGTTTTTTGCATCTTTATTAGTATAAATGTGAAAGACATTACCTTCATAATAATCTGTACTGTATTCTACATTATCTGTACGTGCCTGAATTAAAACCGGTATTGCATTTGTATTATTGGGATCAAGATAGCGGTCTTCTTTGGTATTGGTACTGGCAGCATGTATAAAAATATATTTGTTATTTGTTGATTTGGATAAGTTCACATCATAGGTGCTGTCGCTTTCTGTATAAATTTCTTTGTCGGAATTTACATTAGTTCCAAGCGTATGTTTCATTACTTTATAAGCCCGAACCGTGTTATCGTTTACAACATAATAGATTGTTTTATTGTCATTAGCCCATGCATAATCCCCTGATGTATTGATAATGATGTCAGCAAGTAATTTTCCAGTCGATAAATCTTTAAAGTATAAAGTTGAACGCCTGTCGCCCGACGTATCTATACCATAAGCCAACAGGTGGTTGTTTGTACTTACATTCCATCCACGCACTAAATAAATCTGGTGATTTTTTGCCAATGAAGGAACGTTTAAGATGATACTTTCTTTGGCCGTAGACCGTTCTTTTTTTCTTGCATAATAAGGGTATTGATTCCCCTCTTCAAAACGGGTGTAATACCAGTAACCATTTCTTTTTACCGGTAACGATTCATCTTTGCCGGGAATGCGTGCTACAATTTCATCGTATAGTTTTTTTTGCAACGCTTCGGTATGCTTCATATAATCTGCAACATATAAATTTTCTTCTTTCAAATGATTGATCACATTTGAATCAGACGGATTATTAAGCCAGTAATAATCGTCAGTTCTTGTATTACCATGTTCATTAAAAACTTTCGCGCCTTTTTTGGTAACAGGAGGTTGTAATGTTTGTGCCTTAGGCTGACAAACAAATAGTGAACTGAAACAAAAGAGAACCAGGAAAAATTTTTTCATATATATACCTAATTAGAAATGTAAAGAAATGAATTTTTAATGTTTAAGATTCGCTCCCGGGCAATTTGTGTCATATCAAACTTTTTCCTGTTCTGAAACAAGTTCCTTTAAAAACAGCTACAGTATGATTGCGTTGATTTTTTACGGTTATATTATACAGCCCCGTAGATTTTCCATTGTGAATTTCCTGCGCTTCAGCAATAATTTCATCATCGACATGTACCGGTTTTACAAAATTAATAGAAGTATCCAGGGCAACAGAAAGGTTATTGCGGTTGTTACACGCAAAAGCAAAGGCGCTATCTGCAAGTGAAAAAGTAATGCCACCATGAACAATGCCAAGCCCATTCACCATTTCGCTGCGAACGGTCATTCTAATTTTGCTATAGCCTTCTTTTACCTCTATTATTTTTATGCCGAGCCATTGACTGAATAAATCCTCTTTCATCATTTGTTCGACGACATTATTAGCTAACTCATCATTTTGTTCCATCTTCAATTTTTTTTTAAATCGCTTTGGTGTTTCAAGTCCATAAACCAGGTCCAGACATCATTCACCTGTAAATTCGGGTGATCTTTTTTCCAAAAAAGCAGCAACGCCTTCACTAAAATCTTTTGTAATAGCAGCTTTTTGCTGCAGCTCATCTTCGGTTTCTAATTGCTGTTCCAGGTTTTGCAATAATGATTTATTAAGCGCCTGCTTGGTATATGCAAGTGCTTTCGTTGGCAGCTTCGCAAGGCCCCCGGCAATCTTTTCTGATTCTTCCAAAAAAATATTATCCGGAAAAAATTTATAAATCATCCCGATTCGCTCAGCTTCTTCAGCAAGAATTTTATCGCCCAGCATCATGTAAGCACTGGCTCTTTGAAAGCCAATTAACCGGGGCAAAAAATAAGTACCGCTGCTGTCTGGTATTAAACCAATTTTACCAAATGCCTGGATAAATCCAGCTGATTGAGCCGCAACCACAATATCACAACATAATGCGATATTAGCACCCGCCCCAGCTGCTACACCATTTACCGCTGCTACAACAGGTTTACTTAAATTTCTTATTTTTTGTATGATAGGATTATAATGTTCGCCGAGAATTTTTTTCATTCCGGGTCCGTTCGGATCAACTACTTCGGCAAGGTCCTGCCCTGCACAAAACGCTTTACCGGCACCTGTAATAAGGATGCATCTGATAGCCTGGTCATTTTCACAATCATCCAAAACTTTTTGTAAGGCTAGTGCCATTTCACGGTTGAAGGCATTAAATTTTTCGGGTCTGTTAAGAGTGATGAAGGCGATGGTATTTTTTATTTCTAAAACAATCGAATGCATAACAAGTAGCTATTACAAATTTTTTATCGCCTTTTTAAAGATACAATTCCCTAATGACATTTAAAATAATCAAACGGTTCTAAACACTCCTTGCATTGATACAATGCTTTACATGCTGTGGAGCCAAATTGACTGATGAGTTTTGTATTTACGGAGTGACAAAGCGGGCATTCAATTTTTAATTGTTCCAGGTAATTCTTATCAAAGCTTTTCCCAACAGGTGGAGCTATTCCGTACGACTTTAATTTAGCTTTTCCTTCATCGCTCATCCAATCTGTAGTCCACGCAGGTGAGAGTTGTTGGGTAATTTTTATTTTTTTAAATCCGTTTTGCAAAAGCTGCATTCTTATATTCATAGCAATTACATCCATCGCAGGGCAACCGCTGTAGGTTGGTGTAATAAAAACTTCAATTTCGTCGCCATTCAATTTTATATCCCTTATAATGCCCAAATCTAAAACTGACAATACCGGGATCTCAGGATCGTACACTCCTTCCAACAGTTTCCAGATACTCCCAGTAATATCATTTTTGATTTTTTCCATAATAATTACCATTCACAGCCCGGGTAAGCCCGTTGCAAAAATTGCATTTCTGCCAGGATGAAACCCAGGTGTTCCGAATGCAAGCCATTTTTTCCACCTTTCTGCATCCACAGATTTGTGTTAACAGGATTCTCAAGTGTCGCTTCCTTAAATACCTCTTTTATTTTTTTCTGCCAGGCATTTTCTATTTCGCTAACATTAACGCTTACCCGATTTTCTAAAAGGATACTTTCATATTCAGCCGCCTCAAACATCTCCCCCGTATAGGGCCACAATTCCTCCAGGGCTTGCTTAATTCTTTTATTGCTTTCATCTGTACCGTCTCCGAGGCGTACCACCCATTCGCTACTCCATCTTACATGATAAGTTACTTCCTTCAAGGATTTTTCAGCAATGGCAGCCAATTGCTTATCTGTAGATTCCGATAATCTTTGATAAAAATAAAACTGGTAACTGCTGAAGAAAAATAACTTCAAAGTAGTTTTCGCCCAATCACCATTTGGTATTTCTGCAATTAACAGATTCCTGAATTCCCTTGCATCTCTTAAGTAAGCCAGGGTATCTTCCGTAACCGGTTCACCTTGCAAAGTGGCTGCATATTGGTAAAAATTTCTTGATTGCCCTATTAAATCCAAAGCAATATTACTGATTGCAATGTCCTGTTCCAGCATTGGTCCATGCCCTGTCCATTCACTCAGGCGATGCCCCATTATGAGGCTGTTGTCAGCAAGATGAAGTGTATAGGATTGTCTGAATCCCTCCAATGGAGAAGCTTTTGAAGCGTTGGGATTATTTGATGTTCGATTCATACTTCTTGCCTGGAAAATTTCACTTTATACAAACTGATTAAGCTTTACATGTGTTTAAGTTCATCGGGCAAATCATAAAAAGTGGGATGACGATAAATTTTGTCAGCGGCAGGATCGTAGAGGCTTGCTGCCTCATCCGGATTGGAGGCGTGAATATTTTTTGATTCAACGACCCAAATGCTTACTCCCTCCATACGTCGTGTATAAACATCTCTTGCATTTTCAATGGCCATTTGTGCATCTGCGGCATGAAGACTTCCGACGTGCTTATGGTCAAGGCCTTGCTTGCTCCGGATAAAAACTTCCCATAATGGTTCGTCTGGGTTCATTATTAATTTTTTTGAGCGGTTAGCGTTTTCTTTCTTTTCCTGGCATGGGCTATCGAAGCTTCCCTTACCCATTCGCCATTTTTGTGAGCAGTAACTCTTGCGTTTAGACGCTCTTTATTACATGGCCCGTTTCCTTTAACCACATTCCAAAATTCATCCCAATTTATTTCACCGAAATCATAGTGATTAGTTTCCTCATTCCATTTAAGATCCGGGTCAGGAATAGTAAGTCCAAGTATCTCTGCTTGTTCTTTACATATATCCACAAACTTTTGTCTTAACTCATCATTGGTAAATCTTTTTATTTTCCAACGAATACTTTGTTCAGTATGTGGGGACGCATCATCATTTGGCCCAAACATCATAAGACTGGGCCACCACCACCGGTTTAATGCATCCTGGGCCATTTCTTTTTGTTCTTTGGAGCCGCGGCAAAGTGTGAGTAAAATTTCAAATCCCTGCCGCTGATGAAAACTTTCCTCCTTGCAAATTCTTATCATCGCACGAGCGTAAGGTCCATAAGAGGCACGGCACAAAGGCACCTGGTTCATTATGGCGGCGCCATCAACGAGCCAGCCAATTGCTCCAATATCTGCCCAGGTTAAAGTGGGGTAATTAAAAATGGAAGAGTATTTCGCTTTGCCGGTTAACAATTGATCAACCATTTCTTCCCTCGTTATGCCCATAGTTTCAGCCGCTGAATACAAATACAATCCGTGGCCGGCTTCATCCTGTACCTTGGCAAGCAAAGTTGCTTTACGCCTCAGTGAAGGGGCACGGGTTATCCAGTTCCCCTCGGGAAGCATTCCAACAATTTCACTGTGAGCATGCTGGCTTATTTGCCTTATCAATGTCTTACGATAGTCTCCTGGCATCCAATCTTTGGGCTCAATTTTTATTTCCCGGGATACTTTATCATCAAATATTTTTTGGAATACTTCCGTTGCCATAAAATTTAATATCTATTGTTCAAAGTTACATCTTCAAAATTGCAAAAACTAACAGTCGTTAGTTAAAATATCAGCGCACGTTTTTTCTAAATTTATTACTTCACATCATAGTCCACCACCACTTTTTTACTCCTTGGATGTGATTGGCAAGTCAAAATAAATCCTGCTTCCACTTCTTCCTGTTCAAGACCGTAGTTTACTTCCATTTCAACTTCACCTTCCAATAATTTTGCTTTGCAGGTAGTACACACTCCACCCTTACATGCAAATGGAAGATCGGCTCCTTGCTTCAAAGCAGCGTCAAGAATGTTGTTACTATCATAATCCAATTTAAAATCAAAGCTGCGGCCATCAAATTTCACGGTGATAGCGCTGCCTTCTTCATTTGTATTTTTTTTAACGGTAAGTACATTTATATTTTTCCTGGCAGGTGTAGTAAATAATTCAAAATGAATTTTTTTTGTGTTTATTCCATGCGTTTCCAAGAATTCTTTTACTGCAAAAATCATTTTTTCCGGACCGCAAAGAAAAAATTCATCTACTGCAATAAAGTCAATTAATTGCGACAATTGCCGGCATTTTTCAGCATCTATTCTGCCGTAATTAATATCAGCTTCTGTTCGCTCCCTGCTTAAAATATGGTACATCCTGAAACGTTGCATATACTTATCTTTTAAAGCTTCCAGATTCTCTTTAAAAATAATTGAAGAACCATTCCGGTTACCAAACACAAGCGTAACCTTGCTTTCCGGCTCAATAAGTAATATCGTTTTAATAATAGAAATTACAGGAGTGATCCCGCTACCTGCTGCAAAAAAAACATAATTCTTTTTATTTGAAATGTTGACCTCGGTAAAAAATGTTCCTGTTGGTGGCAACACTTCGAGTACATTACCCCGTTTAAGTTTTTCATTGGCAAAGGTGGAGAAAGAACCATCATTCACTTTTTTTACAGCAACTCTTAATTCATTGTCGCACGGGCTGGTGCAAATGGAATAAGAACGCCGGATTTCTTCTCCACCCATATTGATTTTAATGGTGATATTTTGTCCTTGTTTAAATAAGAAATCTTTTTCAATTTCCTTTGGAATATCAAAAGCGATAGAAACACAATCTTTCGTTTCCTGTTGAATTTCCTTAACGGTAAGCTTATGAAAATGTAGTGCCACTTTATATTGTCTTTAATTGCGGTTCATTTACGTTTATTTCCTGGTCTTGCTGCAGCCTGGTAACTTAATCCCCTGGTTAAAATTGTAACCATATTTTCTTCGAGTAATTTGGAATCAATCTTCTTGCGGGATCTTTGCCAGCTTTCTATACCATTTATTGCAGATAAAATAGTAAGAACTGCCACAGACGGGTCTATATCATTAACTTCCCTGTTATCAATTCCGTTTTGCAAGATTACGGCTATCCGTGTACGGTAAGCCTGGCGCTGGTTCTTAAAATCATTTAAAAATGGTTCGGGAAGATGCTTCCACTCATGATCTGAGATGTAGATGCTTTCATATTCCTCTATCATCATCGAAATATGAAAGCGAATTATATATTCAATTTTTGAAAGACTGGATTGAGAGCTCAATTCAACTTCTCTCAGGTAGGCGGTAAATAGCCCGGCAACCCTGAAGCAAATATCTTTCAAAATTTCATGCTTGGATTCAATGTGATTATACAGGCTCGGCGCTTCTACACCAATAGCAGACGCAATATCACGCATGGAAGTAGCGGTAAAGCCCTTTCTCATAAAAAGCAACGAGGCTTTTTGCATGATTACATCTTTTTTTGAACCGTTTTTGCCCGGAATAATTTTTGCCATACCTGCGAACGCTTATTCTTCAAAACTAACACTTATTAGTTTTTTACAATTGTACTATATGTTTCTAAAAAAACTGTCATGGTCTTTAAAAAATTTATTAGCGTATTTAAATTTTCATGTAACAAGTATCAGGAATAATTAATTTTGCAACTCTAATAAAAGTTATTAATGCAACTCCAAGCGGTAGACAGGGTTAAAAAGATTTCACCTGAAGATTTTAAGACCAGGTATTATTTGCCTAAGAGGCCACTGGTAATTACTGAGCTTGCGAAGGACTGGCCAGCCTATCATAAATGGACCTGGGATTATTTTAAAGATATTGTGGGCGATAAAAAAGTAGGTCTTTATAATAATGTAAAGAGTGATGCATACACTCCAATAAATACTGCAGATGATTATAAAACCTTTGGGGAATATGTTGACATGATTAAGAGTGGGCCAGCGGGCTGGCGAATTTTCCTCTTTAATATTTTTGAACATGCCCCCCAGCTTATAAACGATTTTACCTGGCCGGAAGAGCTAATGAAAGGCTATGTAAAAAAATATCCTATGCTATTTACCGGTGGCCAAACTTCCATAACCCACATGCATTTTGATATTGATCTTTCCCATATTCTTCATACCCAGTTTGCAGGCAGAAAACGCATTTTATTGTTTCGCCATGAAGAGCAACATAAGTTGTATCGCAAGCCTTTTGAAGTATTGAGTCTTGCAGATTTCTCAAACTATAACCAAAACTCAGGCAACCCGGACTATGAAAAATTTCCGGCTTTGAAACACGCGACCGGTTACGAACTCATACTGGATCATGGAGAAACATTATTTATGCCCGCGGGCTACTGGCATCATATGGAATACCTTGACAGTGGATTTGCTATGAGTCTTCGGGCCCTTCAAAGCTCTATAGCAGGAAAAGCAAAGGGTGCATGGAATTTATTTGGGATGAGAAGTATTGATACCATTATGAAAAAAACAACTCCACAATGGTGGTATGCTTATAAAATGAAAAGAATTGACGCACTTGCCAAAAGGGAAATAATAAAAAATTTGAATTAAATACAGGAAAATTCTTTTTATTACAAAATATTATTAATTTAGCAGCCCATTCCTGTTTTCCTCATCCTGTAATTTAAGACCACTCACACAAACCCAATAACTTTAAATAAGGTTCTTATATAAATAAAATCCTCTACAAGATATTGTGAAGAAATTAGATTTTTTTCTTGTGGTTTCAGAGGTAAGCAAGGCCGGTGATTTTTATCACTGGCCGTTTTTTTTGCCACTTACCGGCCTTTGTCGACAGACAGGTTAGTACCAATTCACGCGAATTTTTGCGACATCCTTACAAATGAGCGAGCTATAATTGCCCGGCCTAATCCGCAAAAATCCATTTATTCCATCGAACGGTTAATAAATTTAACCAATGGCATTAAGGCTTTGAAAGCTCCGGCAACTTCCTTAATCAAAAGTGGACTGGTAAGAATTCTATCATTAATTTTTTTGGTGGAGACAAAGCTTTTTAATTTCAGGAACGAGGCGGCCGGATTTTCTTTATCGTATCCTTTCGGAACATTTACCAGCATTTGACCTTCATTCATTTCCAGGCCCTGGTACTGATTTTTGAAGGATGAACTTGTAATAATTTTTTTGAACTCGGGAAAACAATAATCTATTTCCTGCCGTAATTTATTAAGTTCAGGCGCTGTAGGCATCCAAAGGCCTCCACCCGCAAAACTTCCGCCGGGTTCAAAATGAAAATAGTAACCGGCAAATATTGATTTTTTGCCATCCCGGCTTAAATAAACACCCATATTGGTTTTATACGGCGTTTTATCTTTTGAAAACCTGATATCCCTGTTAATCCGAAACGTACAGTTTTTCACCTGTAGCTCCTTGATGTCATCATCAAAAGCAGCCGTTGCAGCAATAAGTTTCTCAATGAAATTCTCAAAATCAGTTTTCGCCGAAAGATATTTTTCCCGGTGGCTGTCAAACCAGGGTTTGCTATTGTTCTTTTTAAGTTCCTTTAAAAAGTTTAGAGTTGAAGGTTGAAACATTTATTAAGGAAGAGTTCCGGATTAGGATTTATATAGGAAGGCTGTCTATTTTATGTTACTCCAGTTTTCACCGCTTTTAATTCTGTAAATGGTCATTTCACTTACGTTGTATTTACTCGCAATCTGCTTATAGGTGCTTTTCCTTCTTGGATTATCAATAAGTGCTTTTATGGCCCGCACCTGCGAAAGAGTAAGTTTTAATCCACGTGTTCTCGAATGCTGCACTTTTTTATATGCAATCTTTTCAGGGCTTTTTTGCTGATGTGTGCTTACATCTTTCTGTGATGCCCATTTCAGGTTTTTTGCATTGTTGTCCGTTTTCTTATGATTGAGATGAATAACGAACTTTTGTGAAGGAGAGTTTTTCTTGTTGAAGAGTTTAGCAACCTCCCGGTGAAAGTAAATGGTCCCGTTGCTTCCATTGATGTGCAGGTTGAGTGTTTTATATCCTGAGGTAAGAGAGCCTTCTAATAATTTCCCATCTGCAAGTATATCCTCTGCGTAGCTTGCCGCACGGCCATGGGATGATATGGCATATTTTTTACGAAGTTGCTTCCAACCTTTAAATTGAAGTTGCTTCCAAATTTCGCCGTTATTTTTCTTTATCATGGCTAAGGGTTTAAAATAAAGTTACAAAACTAAGTTTGTATCATATTTAAAAAATCCTGTTCATCAATTATTTTAATGGATTTTATTTTTTTTGCTTTTTCCAATTTGCTACCAGCGGCTTCACCGCTAACAAGATAATTCAAATTTTTGCTTACGGAAGAAAGAAGTCTACCACCGTTATCTTCCGCTAATTTTTCTGCTTCGGGCCTTTTTAAATTAGGCAACGTTCCTGTAAACAAAAAAGTTTGCCCCGTTAGTTTGCCCTTTTTATCTTCGACCTTATCACCCTTTATATTCAAGCCTATGCCGGCAAGTTTCCGAAGCATTGCAAGGTTATCAGCATTATGAAAAAACTCATAAATACTTTCTCCTACTTTAATACCGATATCTTTTAACTGGTGCAAATCTTCTATCGAAAAATTTTGCAGTTCAAAAATACCCTCAACACTTTTCCCTAACGTTTTTGCAGTAGCCTCACCTACATATCTTATTCCAAGACCAAATATAAGGCGATGCAGATTTTGGGTCTTTGATTTTTCAATGGCATTACGAAGATTGTCAATTGATTTTTGGCCAAATCCTTCAAGCTTTGAAATCTCGTCATAGTTGAGGGAATAGATGCCAGGAATTGTCTTCAAAAATCCAAGCGCATAAAACTTGCGGATATTCGCTTCGCCGAGACTCCTGATATCCATGGCATCTTTACTTACGAAATGGATAATGCGCTCCACAACCTGTGCTTCGCAATTTATATTAACACAACGCCATACAGCTTCGTCTTCTGGTTTTACGAGAGGATCATTACATACAGGGCAGTTAACAGGAAAGATGATTTTTTTTTCTTTACCCGTTCTTATTTCAGCCAGTGGTTTTACAATATATGGAATAACATCGCCTGCCCGTTCAACTATAACGGTATCGCCTATTCGTAAGTCTTTTTCTTTAATTATATCTGCATTAAAAAGTGAAATAGACGTAATAGTAGCACCACTTATAAGAACAGGTTCAATCTTGGCAACCGGAGTTACAGAGCCCGTGCGGCCCACCTGGAATTCAACTTTTACTAACCTGGATGTTGCCTGGCGGGCTTTGAACTTATAGGCAATTGCCCACCGTGGATGATGTGTGGTGCTGCCGGTTTGTTGTTGTAACTCTACCTCGTTTACCTTAATTACCATACCATCAATTTCGTAAGGAAGACCATCTCTCCGATTTTCAAATGCTTCACAATACGTTACCACATCCTCAATAGCATTGAAAACTTTTATTTCATTGGACGGGGTTTTAAAGCCAAGATTTGAAAGTAATTGCAATGTGCCGGAATGAATCGTTAATAATTCAGGATGGTTTTTAATTCCCTTTACATTCAGAACTACAAAGCTTACGTGATACAGTATGGCTTCAAGATTTCTTTTTCTCACTGCTGCAGGGTCTTTCATACGAAGGGAGCCGGCGGCGGCATTACGCGGATTGGCAAGAGGCGCAATTCCTTCCTCAGCAAGCATTTCATTGTACTTCCTGAAATTATCTTTTGTCATCAACACTTCGCCGCGTATTTCAATTTTATCAATTCCATAGTGAGAAAATTTTGCTGATAAAGGGATAGATCCTATCTGTTTTATATTAGTAGTAACATCATATCCAGCAATTCCATCACCCCTGGTTGCGCCTCTTACCAGCATATCATTTTCATAAATAACAGAAATGCTTGCACCATCAAATTTTGGCTCCACACTGTAAATAACTTTGTTAACATCCACCAGGCCTTTTACTCTTTTGTCCCAATCAATTAAGTCCTGGGGATTATAGCTGTTATCAAGGCTAAGCATCGGTACCAAATGCGGCACGGTTACAAAATCTTTATTGAGGCTGTTTCCTACTCTTTGGGTTGGTGAGTCAGAAGTTATTAATGCGGGATTTTCTTTCTCAAGCTTTTCAAGGTCTTTATAAAGTTTGTCATACTCCACATCTGTAATGAGTGGATCGTTCAAAATATAATACCTGTATTCATGAAACCTGAGAACGTCTCTTAGCTCATCAACCGAACCTGCACTTTTCGATAGCCGTCCCGTTAATAATTGTAAATTCTTCGTTTGCTCTTTTGTATACATGAGAAAGATTTACTACAAAATTAAAAATAGTCAGTTCAAACTGTTTATTGTAAAAAAATTATTAATAGAACTGCTAAAAATTATTTTCATTTTTCTAAATCATAATTTCCATTTCCTCCTCATTTAAAAATATTTTTTTGCGGAGTTGATTAAATGTTTAAAATAATGTGTTTATTTTACACAATAATTGTCTGATATGAAGAAAGCTCTACACACTTCTTTCCTCCTCCTATTCTTTTCTTTAAAAAGTTTTTCCCAATTATTATCGTGGTCGCCGGATTTTATACTGGAGAATAGTACGCCTGTTGTTATCACCATGGATGCAAGCAAAGGCAACCAGGGTTTATTAAATTATACTCCTGTTACAGATGTGTATGTTCATATTGGCGTTATCACAAACATGAGTGCCAACTCATCAGACTGGAAGCATGTCAGCAGTGTCTGGGGTACTACAAATCCAACTTTCCAGGCACTGTCTCTCGGCGGTAATAAATGGTCTTATACAATTACCGGGGAGTTGCGGTCTTACTTTGGAATTTCAAAACAGCCAGGAACACTGACCGTAGGAAAAAATTTGTTTGAAATAAATGAAGTCGGCAATTTTTCAAAATGAATATATATTCTTACTGTTATTGGATCAAAACAAACTCAGAGCATAAAAATATTGAAAGGAAATGACTATAAAGTTTGAACGTTCCACACATAGCATGACGACCCTTAACCCTTAAAACAATTTATCAATTATTTCTTTATGTCAACAAATTTAAAGGAGAAAACACCAAAAAATATCAAGTCTTTCAAAATAATCCAGTCAGAGGTTCAGGGCATCAATCGTGTTGCGTTATCTGTTGATTGCGTAATATTTGGATTTGATGAAAATAAACTAAAAGTATTACTGATCCGGTCCGACTTAAAGAAGTACCAAAGCAAATGGTCTTTACTGGGAGATTTGGTAAAGCCGGACGAAGACTTACGAGCATCTGCATATCGTATTTTAAAACAACGCACGGGGTTAAACGATTTATATCTTGAGCAGGTGCGCACTTTTGGAGAAGTAAATCGCCACCCTGCAGGACGTGTCGTTACCGTTGCTTACTGTTCACTTATAAATATCCAGCATCACCGTTTGAAAATTCTTGATAATGAATTGCACTGGCACGAAATCGAAAGCGTGACTGACCTGGCATTTGATCACCAGAAAATATTTGAAATTTGCTATTTCTGGCTGCAGAAAAGAGTACAGGAACATCCTTTAGGGCTTAGCTTGTTGCCAAATAAGTTTTCTCTCCGCGAACTTCAAAATCTTTATGAGGCAATTTTAAATATCAAGCTTGACCGCAGAAATTTCAGAAAAAAGTTTTTCTCGATGGACTTTTTAGTTGATATGGGCGAGAACGAACAAAATGTTCCTCACCGGCCCGGCCGGCTTTATAAATTTGATTACGAAAAATATGAAAAACGGAAAAAAACCTGGTCGGGTATAGATTTTTAAATGCTCCTTTTTAAACCCATGCACTTTTTAAGAAACAAAAAATCTATGGATCTAAAATCGGGCCTGCCCTATTCTCTTATAAAAAATGGGCTCATGTATAATTATCCGAAGCTTGAAAATTCTTTGGATGCTGAAATTGTTATACTCGGCGGTGGTATCTCAGGGGCGTTATCAGCCTATTATTTATGCAAAGCAGGGTTTAATTGTGTTGTGATTGATGCAAGAAGCATAGGGCAGGGAAGTTCCTGCGCAAGCACCTCCTTGTTACAATATGAAATAGACGTTCCCTTAATTGAATTGCAAAAGAAAATTGGCCCCAAACAAGCGGTGCGTTCTTATGAATTATGCGCACAGTCTATTTTAAAACTACAGGATATTGCGATCGATATAGAGTTCAAAGATTTTCAAATGAAGAAAAGTCTCTATTACGCGGCTGGTAAAAAACACATTTCTTTTTTGAGGAAAGAATACACCATAAGAAAAGAAAATAATTTTGAAGTAAGATTCCTGAACAACGATAAAATCAAAAGTGAATACGGCTTTAATGCCCCCGGCAGCCATCTTATCTGAAGTTGGCGGGCAGACGGATGCTTATGCTTTTTCGCATATGTTACATCAATACAACATAAAAAACGGTTGCAAAATATTTGATCGTACAAACATTATCAACATCGATCATCGCAAAGATGGAGTTGAGCTCACAGCTGAAAACAAGGCAATAGTAAAAGCTAAATATCTTGTATATGCGACGGGATATGAAACGGTGAATTTTATTAAAAAGAAAATTGTAAGTCTGAATTCTACCTATGTTACTGTTAGCGAGCATAGCTCAGCCGGTAAAAACTTTTGGAAAGATGATGTGCTTATCTGGAATACAGATAATCCTTATTTGTACATGAGAATTCATGATGGAAGAATTATTATTGGGGGAAAAGACGAAAAATTTTATAACCCGGAAAAGAGAGATAAGCTTATCAGTCAAAAAGCAAAAGAATTAAAAAAAGATTTTAATAAGCTATTCCCTCAAATTGAATTTACGCCGGAATTCAACTGGACGGGAACTTTTGGATCAACAAAAGACGGCCTGCCATTTATAGGACGCTACAAACCTTTACCTAATAGTTTTTTCTCCCTGGGTTTTGGCGGAAATGGAATCACCTTTAGCCTCATTGCTGCAGAAATAATTACAGGCTTGCTCCTGGGCAAAGACAATCCCGATGCAAAGATTTTTGCTTTTGAGAGAGTTTAAAATTTGCCAATAAATTCTTAATTCTCTCCTCGAATATTTTATGAACTTTACTGAAAAATTGACACTATTGCATGATTACTTATAACGCGGTTACAACAGACGATGAGATTCTGCAGATTATAGAACTTCAAAAAAGAAATTTACCACAGAATCTTACAAAGGAGCAACGGGAAAAAGAGGGCTTTGTAACAGTTGTTCACACCTTTGATACTTTACAAAAGATGAACACAATTGAACCAGGCATCGTGGCAAAAGACAACGATAAAGTAGTTGGATATTTACTCGCTATGACAAGCAAATCCAGTAATGACATTCCTGTATTAATTCCTATGTTTAAGGCTTTTGACAATGTGATGTACGATCACAAAAAAATATCAAACTATAAATATCTGGTTGTTGGCCAGGTTTGTATTGCCGAAGGTTACCGGGGGCAAGGTATTCTCGACGCTTGTTACCAGGAATATAAAAATTATTTCATGAATAAATATGATTTTGCAATAACTGAAATTGACATGGATAATCAACGCTCCATTAATGCACATAAGAGAGTTGGATTTAAAACTGTTCACAAATATATTGATCCTAAAAATGCTGAATGGAATGTTGTTCTGTGGGATTGGAGAACGATTGGCACTAAATGAAATAAAAGAAATTCACTGTTTAAGAACCACGACATAAAAAACAATTATGATTGAACTTATTTCCCGGGAATTTATTGAGCAATCAATTTTTAGAATTGATGAGAGTACTAAAAGAATTGAAAAATGTTTTCAGGAAGTTGATGATGCTGAAATATGGCTTTCCCCTAACGAAAACTCGAATAGTATCGGCAACCTTGTACTTCACTTGTGCGGAAACATCAGGCAGTACATCATTTCAGCACTAGGCAAAAATGAGGATGTAAGAGAACGGGATAGGGAATTTTCTGCAAAAAAAGGATATACAAAAACGGAATTGCTGAACAAACTCAGCGTTACAATTAATGAAGCAATTGAAATTATTAAAAAGTGCCGTGAAAAGGATTTGGCGAAAATTTACTCAGTACAGGGATTCAGTTTATCCGGCGTCGGAATTATTATTCATGTTACAGAACATTATTCATACCACACAGGACAAATGCTTTTTGGACAAAACAATTAAAAAATAAGGAACTCGGTTTTTATGCAACCATCAATTTGAATGCGAAAAATAAAAATTAATTTATGAGCATCCGCCAAACGTAAAGGCAAATGGATGAACTGCAGCTTGTTGGAAGGATTCCTGGAATTAGTGGCAGGTACCAGATATTGGGCTACAACGGTTCACAATTTAGCCAGTTAGGAACCATCTTCAGGCTTCAATAAATTTTAAATTCTAAAAGCTTTCTTTTGATTTTTTTTACGGATGAAGGTCACAAGTTCATCCGTTTTTTATTTCAGGGGGCGAAATTTTGGTTACAATCACTCCCGACGCACTGGTTTATTTCCTCGAACACAATTCTAAATAGGCCGTTTTACCTATGGCGGCTCTTCATGTATTTATTATGAATAACTTCTTCCATTGGAGTATCATTTACCTTGCTCTCCACCCATGATATAATATCGAGGTAAGCAAAAGACCTTGTCTCAAAACGATTTTTTTCAAGGTGTTTTATTTTTTCAAGAAATTGCTTCAGCTCAGGCTTCAATTGTTTTGGAGTAACCTTAAATGAATGCCTCAAAAAAGTAAAGATTTCTTCTTCAACGACCGTAAGGTTTTTCAACCGGGCCATGAACCGGTATACTGATTTTATAAGCGAATCGAGTATTTCTTCATTACCAATTTCATAATGGCATAAGAGATGCATCAGCCGTGAATAAGATTGGAGATCGTATCGAAGGCCGGTTTGATTATCGTTTATTATTTTATGGAGGTAATCAATTGCTTTTCCATAATTACCGGCGCCGAAATACAGGGAAGCAAATTTATAGTTGAAAACCATGATGCGATGTCCGTCAACAAAAAGAGCATATTCCTCCAGTTTTGCTTCTATTTCGGGAACAATTTTTACACCTTCCTGAAAATCACCCTGCATCAGGTACTGGTTAATTTTTGCGCTGTTGATATAGATAGAAGTATGGGTGCGAAAATTGTCATGCTGGTTGCCAACAGGAGTTTTGGCAAATTCCTCAAACTGATCCAACGTGGTTTTAAATTTTCGAAAATTCCGGAGATCAAAATGAGCATTCAGCAAATTGTGCATTCCCTTAATATAGTGCCCGGTTTCTACGGCAATCATCACTTCATTTTCTTTAAAAAGACCGATCCACTTCTGGCTATATCGGTAGTACATTAAAAAGTCCTGTCGTATAAATGCATACCAGGTATAACTTTGATATAGATATAATTTTTCATAAAATCCATGGATTGCATTTGAATCTGCAGGCAGAGAACTTTTAAAAAACTGGCGTATATCTTTTTCATCCTCCTCATTTCGGGCATGGCCATTTTGTACATACCACCTGTATAATAGTAAGGCCAGGTTCGAAAGTCGCGTAACCCTGTCTATATGCCCACTTATCTCCAGTGATTCATCAGCAATCATTTGAGTTTTTTCAAGCGTGCTCCGGGTAATGTGGAGGGTTTCAATTTTTTTTTCAAGAGATATAACCTGCACCAAAAAATTCATTTTTTGATTGGTCCTGGCCAGTTCTTTCGCTCTTTCAAGTATGTGCAGGCTTTGTATCTTAAGTCCTTTATTGTACAACAGCCTTGCATTATCAAGGTGTTCACTAAGTTTAAGATCTATATTTTCATTGGTTTTCAGCAACCGCAGGCTGGCTAATAATTGCTTATAGAGATGAGTTTTTAAATTGGATAACTGTGGCTTCGTGATATCATTAAGGTTCCTCAGCAAAACTTTTTCATCGTACTCTGAAAGTTTATCCAACGCATCAAATAACCGGATGATTTTAAGGTCTTCCTTTGCAGAGCTCCTTTTAATATATAACTTAAAATGTCTTTTCTCAGACTTTTCAAGTGAGTGAACCAATTGAAAGAGTGTATCGGAAAAAAGGTTGGGCATCATTAAGAATTTATCCTGAAACGTAGGACCACAAAGGCCTTTTTAAATTAACGGGCAGCCCGGCGATAATATAGTGGCTGCTAACTTGATTGGGTTGAATTGAAGTCACTACGTAAGTTTGTTATAAGAATATGTTTTCAAAATGAAAGGAATTGCGGGAGAAGGGTTTCATTTAGATTCTTTTCATTGCAAGCTGTGAATTTTAGCACAACCACGAACAATTAAAGATTCTCATATCAAGCAATCGTAAAGGCCGTCTTGTTTCCACAGGAGGGCCTGTTTTTTTGTTGAGATTGTGAAAATAGCTATTATTAATCATTGACAAAAATTTTTTTAAGATTTTCCCAGGTCTCCCAGAAATTAAAAAAAAAGACCTGCCGGTTATGACCGGCAAGTCTTTACAACGTTTTAATAGGGATTTAATTCAGGCTGTATTATAATTTTGCTACAACGATATTTTCAGTTACACTAGTGTTTGTGCTGATTTTGTAGACCTCCGTTTTGTGAGTTTTTGCTGAAGTTACCTCAACCGTTACTCCAAATGAAGATGAGTTAAGATCAGCCTCATCAATATCCAGTTGATACTTCCTGGAAATGTTCTCACCTTTTACTTTCTCTGAATATAAAACATTAGCGTTTTCATCTTTGATACTGATGAAATACTGTTCTGCTTCATTGTTATTCAGGTTAAGTTCAAATACAGGGTGGTTTTTAATTTTCCCGATGAACTTTAGTTCTACCGGATTCTCAGATTTCAAACCGGCAAATGTAGCCTGTGATAATCCCATTGTACAAAGGGTAAATAAACCCATTGTAATCATTCTTGTTGTTTTCATTGCTTGTTTCATAAAGTCAAATTTTAGATTAAAGATTAAATACTAAACTCTTCTTCATTCAAGCAATCGGGAGTAAAAGTAGACCACTACAAAACGCTGTGCAAATCAACTTATTCAATTTTTATTCATCTTAAAAGCGGTATCGAATGGCTGAAACTATTGAAAACAAAGGGTTTTGTAAAAAAATCCTGTGATCGCCAAAGACTGTATGTTACCAGTATGTTAAGCGATCTTGCCGTAGAAATGACGTATAATCACTAATTAAATCAAATTCTTTCACCTAATCGCTATCCCTAATTCATATTCTTCAGCTCCTCGTAGAAGTATGTTTTATGCTACTCTCCTGACATCGTCGCAAAATAAAATTGCCGCCGAATAACAACCTGCTTTGAAAGTGATCTATTGTTTAATTCATAATTTTGCCGCCCATACGAATAAAATGAAAACTTATTTCAGGCTTTTATCTTTTGCAAATCCTATTGGCAGGTATGCTTTTCCCTATATTATTTTCACTTTGCTTGCCGTGATTTTTGGCACCCTTAACCTTGCCCTTCTTGCTCCGTTATTATCTACACTCTTCCAACAAAATGCAGTTCATCAAATGCCTGCGAAGCCTGAACATATTTATGACGTGTTTAAAATGTTTAATTATTATTCCAGCTATGCAAATATTCACTATGGTATTTTTCCAACATTAAAGTTCGTTTGCGCAGCGATACTAACGTCTGTTTTACTGGGAGGTATTTTCCGCTATTTTGCCGATCGCACTATGGAAAATCTCAGGATACAAACATTGTTGAATTTGAGAAGAACTGTTTTTAATAATGTTATGAAACTGGATCTTGGATATTTCAGTAATGAACGCAAGGGCGATATTATGTCGAAAGTTTCATCGGATGTACAGGTAGTTCAATACTCAGTAACGGGTACGCTCCAGGTAATTTTTAAAGAACCGCTCACGCTGTTATTTTACCTGGTAATGCTGTTTATAATTTCTTATAAAATCACATTGGTTGCAATGCTGGTTATTCCGGTTTCTGCGTTTATCATTTCTAAAATTGTAAGAAAATTAAAAGAGGATGCAGTGGCATCTCATATCTCTTATGGCATTATGCTAAGCTACCTCGAAGAAGCGCTCAATGGTATAAGAATCATAAAGGCATTCAATGCATTTAACTTCATTACCGGGAGATTTAATGATGAAAATATCCGTTACTCAAAAATAATCCGTTCAATGGCGAAGAGGCAACAACTTGCTTCACCTGTGTCAGAATTTTTGGGCATTGTAATGGTGGTGGGTATTGTGTTGTATGGAGGTTCTTTGGTATTGAAAAACCAGGGCGAGTTAACGGGCGCAAATTTTATCGCATACATAGCGTTGTTTTCACAGGTAATGCGGCCGGCTAAAGCCATTTCAGTTTCTTTCAGCAACATTCACTCCGGCATTGCTGCAGGAGAAAGAGTGCTGGCGCTTATTGATCAAAAACCATTGATAACAGATTCGCCTGATGCGGTAGCGATTGACAGTTTCAACGAGTATATCAGGTTTGAAAATATTTCTTTTACCTATCATGAAAAGAATGTATTGCACAATGTAAGCTTCACCATACCTAAGGGAGATACCGTCGCATTGGTTGGCCCTTCGGGCGCCGGCAAATCAACTTTGATGGATTTAATTCCGCGTTTTTTAGAATCACAATCGGGTAGCATATTTATTGATGAAAAAAATATTAAGGACGTTACGATTGAATCGCTTCGTAATTTAATGGGAGTTGTAAACCAGGAATCTATTCTTTATAATGCCTCTATATTTAATAACATCGCTTTCGGGAAGCCTGGTACCACGATGGAAGAAGTGGTGACCGCTGCCAGGATTGCCAACGCACACGATTTTATTTTAGCAACCCCTGAAGGCTATCAATCCAATATTGGCGATAAGGGATCAAAATTGTCCGGTGGGCAACGGCAGCGGCTTTGTATCGCAAGGGCTGTATTAACAAATCCACCTATTATGTTGCTAGATGAAGCAACATCTGCCCTTGATACCGAATCAGAAAGACTGGTGCAGGATGCGTTAACCAATCTCATGAAAAATCGCACGTCTCTCATAATTGCACACCGCCTTAGTACCATTCAAAAAGCAGATTTGATAATTGTTTTGGATAACGGCATCGTTGTAGAAAAAGGTACGCATCAGCAATTGATAAACGAAAATGGTCTATACCGCAAATTGATTGATATGCAAACTTTTATTTCGAACGGTAATTAGTTCCTCCTGCTTTTCAGCACATAAAATAAAATCTTACAAATAGATAAAGTTTTCATAAAATTTTATTCTGACATGTGCCAGCTATGCATGAAATGAAAGTCGGAATAACTTTGCCTAAAATAATTTTTTAACGCAATGCAGCGGTTTTCAATTCCGGGATATCATTAGATACGATCAGTTTTTCCGGAATGTTTCCTGACGTATTCATGACGCATTCATATTTCAGCATAAAACAAATTAAAGGATTGGCATAAAACTGGCTAATAATAACCGTAAACCTTGAATATTATGAAGACTGAAAATATCTCAGTTGATATTTTAATTTCCACGTACAACTGGCCAAAGGCTCTTGAGAGTATCCTCTTAAGCATATTAAACCAAACCCGTTTACCTAACCGTGTATTGATTGCAGACGATGGTTCAGGATATGAAACTCAAATGGTTATTGATAAATACAGGAGATTTTTTAATATCCCTATAGAACATATCTGGCAGGAAGATAAGGGCTTCAGGAAGACACTTATTCTCAATAAGGCAATGAAGTACGCCACCTCCGACTACATCATACAAATTGATGGTGACATTATTCTTCACAAAAATTTTATAGAGGATCATCTTAATAATGCCCGCAGGAAAACTTTTGTACAGGGTTGCCGCACGATTTTGAATGAGTACAAAACCCGGCAGGCGATGGCAAACAACCAGTTGTCATTTAAGTTTTTTTCCAACGGAATAAGAAACAGGCTTAACGCGATGCGCATTCCTTTTTTGTCTACCCTCATAAAAACAGATCCATACTGCTCAAGGAATATCAAAGCGTGTAACCTCGCTTTTTGGCGGGAAGATTATGTTGCTGTAAATGGTTACGATAACCTGTTCCAGGGATGGGGATTGGAGGATGATGAGTTTGCTGCAAGGCTAATTAATTACGGTGTTCTAAAACGCAGGTTAAAGCTTGCGGCAATTTGTTATCATCTTAATCATGAAATGAATTCAAAGTATCATGAAGAGAGAAATATGGCAAGATATAACGAAACGGTGATCAGGAAAATAAGCTTCTCCGCAAATGGGCTTGCACAGGTTTAAGCATACCGCCGCAGAATAAAAAATATCATCACGGGGTATAAAATCCATTTTACTATTTTGTAAGTATTTGAGCGGTAGAAATATATTTTGTTTATTGAACCATCGTCATGAAAGCGCTCGCCAATTCTCCACAATTGTAATCCCGAAATTTTACCTGACAACACGCCCCATTCATGTACAAGTCTTAGCATCATTACATACATCATAACTTTTAAATTCCATTTGCGATATCTTCTTAATGTTTGTATTGAGCTTGCCAAAATTTCAATTATTAAAACACCGGCAATAAAAATGAGAACCGGCATAACCCATGATAGTTTTATAAAAAAAAGAACCGGCGTAACTAACAAAGAGATTAATAAAATTTCGGGGGTGTTAAAAAAATCATAGTATGCATATTCAGGATTAAGGTAACCGAGAAGGCTATTGCCTTTGCCATACCGGAATGGGCGTTTAAAATCGACCGTCTCGTCCCTCCACCATGGGTGCGCCACACTGGCGTTTGGCAACGTCATGAAATTCTTAAAGTCATTTCTTTTTCGAACTCTTAAAAAAAAATCAACATCTTCGCCACCTCCTGATTTAGGGTATTCAGGTGAAAATCTTAAATCACCAATCGCACTGCGAAGCACCATGATATTAGCCGTTGCTCCCCACGCAAAAGTTTTCTTTCGCAAAGCAATGGAAAAAATATCCATAGACCCGCTGGCCTTTATAGCCTTCGTAAAAGTTGATGCCGGCTCGGGAAAATTAATCAACCCAATAAAACCAATTTCACCGGGATTTTTTTCTATTGCATCTGCATAAACTTTCAGCAAATTTTCATTTGGAATTATATCATCATCAAGGAATAAAACCCAGTCACCAGTACCCGCGTTAATTCCGTTATTTCTTGTTTCTGCAGCGCCTATATTTCTGTCATTGATGATTAGAAAAGCATTTTCATTATCCAATATGGACTTTATAGAAATAGCAGGTTTTATTGAAGGATTATCTACAATGATGTAAAACTTTACCGCGGTGTTTTGCGGCTTTGAAAGCTGAAGCAACGGTACAATATATTTTTCACTAAGCCGGAACGAAGGAATAATAACATCAATACTTATCTTCATAATATTTTAATCACCGGCAAGAAAAAGCGGCAGTATTTATTTTCATGAAAATCACTTTTACAATATGCTCAAATAATTACCTGGCATATGCTAAAGTACTGGGAAAATCTTTAAAAAGCCGTGACCCCGATCTAAAGTTTTTCATCTTTTTGTGTGATCAAAAAAATCCCGAAATTAAATATGAATCATTAGCGGACGAGGTTATCGCGATGCATGACATAGAGCCGGAAATGAATACATTGGCGTCAAAGTACAATATCATAGAATTAAATACCTGTGTAAAACCGCGGATAATCGAATACCTTTTTAATGACAGGAATGCGGATAAAGTAATTTTCTTTGATCCCGACATCAAAATGTATGATTCGATTCGCGGCTTATTTGACGAGTTGGATAATGCTTCGATCATTCTCACACCACATATAAACACTCCCATTCCTTTTGATAATAAAAAACCAACTGAAAACCATTTCCTGAATTTTGGAATTTATAATCTTGGATTTATTGGTCTAAAAAATAATGAGGAATGCAAAAAATTTATTGACTGGTGGAAAAAACATACTTATAATCATGGTTATATCGATGTCTATAAAGGAATTTTCGTTGACCAGTTGCCGGTTAATTTAGTTCCTGTTTTTTTTAAAAACGTAAAAATATTAGATAATCGTGGCCTCAATATGGCGCCGTGGAATCTTCATGAAAGATATCTTACTATTAAGGAGAATACCTATCTTGTTAACGAATCGGAGAAATTATGTTTCTTTCATTTTAGTTCATTCAAAGCTAATGTATATGAGTTACCACTTTCACAATACGATCGCTTCAATTTAAGCAACCGCCCGGACATTCAGAGTATTTATAGTGACTACAACAACGAGTTGAAAGCTGCGGATCATTTTTTTTACAAAAAATTTATTTACAGTTATTCAGCAATTCGAAAGGCATATCTTAAAAATCTTAAAAAGAATAAATGGATTAATCGCATCTTTTTTAAAAAACCGGTTAAGCAATAAAACCGGTTAGACTTTTTTGTATTATTATCCAAAATCGGTTTCACCCTTTAGCCTCTTTTTATATCTCTTAAAAATAAATCTCGCATATAGTAGCCATCCCATACTTTTCCTTATAAGACCAGGCTTATCTGCATTAAACCGAACATCATTTATCGTTGATGAAAAACCTGTCATATTATAACGGGCAATGGCAATGGGGTAGTAAGTTTTTTTAAAACTGCGATCTCCCCATAGCTTAATATTTAAGGCATAATCTGCAAAAACTTTGTACTGTAAATCATATTTATATTTTGAAAAAACCACGGCAGGATATAAAATTGCCTGGTGATTTATGCAATATTTTGCAAGCCGGTACTTGCTGAATTTACCGGTAAGCAATTCATAATCAGGTTTATTTTTACCCAAATAAAAAGGTTCGGTTTTCCCATAATAAACTGTTTTTTCATCTTCTAATTTCGAGGCCATTTCACTAAAGCCCGGCAGTAGCCTGTCATCGGAGCCCATAAAATAAAGCCATTTTCCTGTTGCAAGCATTGCTCCTTTATTCAGCCCATCATAAATTCCTTTGTCAGGAGCAGATGACCATACGATATTTTGACCTTTATACTCCTTAGCGATCGCACCTGTATTATCAGTGCTTTCCCCATCTATCAAAACAATTTCGATTTTTTTTTCGGTCTGTAGGGCAATTGAATCAAGGCAAGCCGCTATGTGCTCTTCCGCATTGAAAGTTGCAATAATTATGCTTATCAATATTTCGTTATTTTCCTTTGCCGATGCAGCATTCATACGTAATGACTAAATTAGCCTGCTAAACTAGAAAACTTATCGCTGATATAAGAAGCACGATAGTATGAAGGTAAATTATCATGTTCGGTCACCTGTCTTGTTGTTGATTTTTAATCGGCCCGATACCACTATGCAGGTTTTTAATCAAATTAAAAAGGTACAACCATCGAGGTTGTATATCGCAGCAGATGGCCCACGGCAAGGCAATCCAACGGATGAACAATTATGTAAAGAAGCCCGTGCCGTTGCAAAACAAGTTGATTGGGATTGCGAGCTTAAAACCTTTTTTAGTCCTGCGAATAAGGGATGCAAAATGGCTGTTGCAGAAGGAATAAACTGGTTTTTTGACCATGAAGAGGAGGGCATAATACTTGAAGATGA
>JBBSPK010000007.1:0-48309 GCA_038258875.1 Chitinophagales bacterium | reverse complement strand
TATTGGTCAAAGCATAATTCAAAAGAGAATCGAACCGGGACAAACCGGTGGACCCGCTATCGGCTCTTTCGACTGCTGCTTTAAAATAAGTAAGGTCAGGATTACTATACAATGCATCTTTCAATAACTGGCTCGGTGGCGCCACAACAAATCGTACAATATGTATTACGCCGTTCCTGAATTTTAAATCAGGTGTTACGACGGGAACATTATTGTCATAAAAAAAAGCAGAATTTTTTGATGGAAAAGTGGTGAGATTAAATGGAACGGTAGTTCCCGGCAATACACCTATGGTTAATGCTGAAGGTAATTGCAGGTTGGGGAAAGTTGCCGGAATATCTGCTGATGTAAACTGTTCTCCCGGTATTATTGCATAATTTACAATTGCCCCAACAGTCGTAATTGGTAACAATGGTATGTCATCCAATGAAATTCCTGAGGCGATAAAAGCATTATCATCGGGTAAAAAAAGAGTAAATGTTTTACTTGAATCACTGAGGCGCCCTAAAGCTCCCACCCTGGTTGCGGCGGCTTTAAAAATAGTGTAGTTTGGATTGGAGCTTATTTCTGCGCCGATGCTTGTTGAGCTGCTATTGACGGGAGTATAAGGTATGGGTGTTGGAGACGGTAAATCTTTATTACATGACATTAAAAAAAGTATGCATCCTGCAAATGCACACAGGTTTTTGATTTTGCTGTTTTGATAAATATGTATGTTCATAGAATTTCTTTAATTGTGATAATGATAATTTAGCAATTAAAATAGGTTGTAGCCAATGCTTACATAATAAACACCTCCTACGGTTGCATTACCAAATCCATCGCGATAGTATTGATTTAATAAATTCGTAGCTCCCAGTTTTAATAATACATTTTGAGCAGGAAATTTATAACTTAACTGTCCATCGAGTGTTTGATATGCCGGAATATCGCCATTCGCAAAATCACCTTCAAAATTTACTTCAGTCTGCCTGCGGTAAGTCAGGCTAAAGCCAAATCTTTTCTGAAAACCAATGCCCGTATTGCTGAAAGTAATGCCTGTCCTGTATTCAGGGGCATTAAAGTTTGCCTGGAACCCGTTGGGAACACCATCAAGAACATCGGAAGTTACGTTTGCGCCAATTGTAAAATTCGACGGAAGTGAATACGTAAGTCCTATTCCAAATCCGTAAGTTGTCACATCTCCCGATACATTTATAGGAATTGAATAAATAGTTGCCAAAGCCGGATTATTGAGGTTTGCCTTTATCACTTCAGGTGGCCCCGTAAAGATATCCTTATCACCGCTTACCGATTGTGCTATGAGTGTGCGGGAAATAAAATCGGTGTAGATTCCGTAATAGCCATAAATATCTATCAACAATTTCTTTTGTAGTAACAGGCCCTTGTATCCAACTTCAAAAGAGTTTACAGTTTCGGCTTTAAAATGAGTGAGGGGATTTACCTGCGGGTTTCCTGCAAATAAATTATCGTCAACCGAATAAGAAGGGTTTGTTCTTAACTTATAGAAATCTATAAAGCTTGCCACGCCACCTATCAATAGTGTGTTGGCTCCTATTCTTAAATTTATATATTGTTGTTGCGTAGACGCAAAACGATATGCCTGCTGGTAAGATAACCTGATGTTATTGTCTTCCGCTACTTTAATTACTAAAGAAAGGCGAGGAGTAAACTTACCTGTAAAATTATCATTCTTATCATAGCGTGCCGAAGCAATCAGTTTCAACCTGTCGTTTAAGAATCGTTTGGTCGCTTGTATATAAGCGCCATATTCATTAATTGGAAGTTTGCCTGTTGAGTCAGCGAATAAAGTCCCTTCAGAATTCAGCACATACCTTTTAAAGTTGGCGCCTATTAATATGTCTGCAAATTGAGATGTCCAGGGAGACAAATTATATTGGCCTTCGATATTATATAAATTTGTTTTATCAACAAATAAACCCCCACCCTTTGAAATTGGGATACTTCTTACCTTATCAAAGTATTGTTTAAATTGTTCAGAACGGGGCGCAGGCCTTCCCACATCTGCAACGGCTCTTGCTGCATTGTGTGCGGCAATATCCGATTGGCCTGCTAACTTAGCTGCAAGGAAAGCGAGTGAATATTGATAATACCATCCTGTTGCGCCACCGCTTGGTTTCCATGCCTCGTTTACCAGCCTGGTAGTTACCGTTGCATTATATGATTCTCCCGCATTTTCCTGTGTAGTATATGCTCTTAAAAACCAGTTCGTATTAACCAATTCAATTTTATACTGGGCAATTTTTAAATTCAATAATGAATACCTGTCACTACCCGTGTAAACAGTATTTCCTGTTCCCCAATACCCTTCGGCATTTAAAGAGGTACGCTGAGATAGTTTATAACTTAGTTGACCGGATAATTTAAAATTCACCGTATTTGGATTAACGACATCTCTTTCTAAATAACCGGTCCTGGATACAGAGATTGAAGCTGGTAAGGCATTGACATAAGGAGCATAAAAAGGAGCTGCCTGGGCCAAAGGGTTCAAAACATTTGATTTTATATCAATCGTGGTTTCATCACCATAAACATTTATACCGTCATAATTGGGATCAGTTTCCCGGGTGCCTGCTTTTATACCGCCTGTCGTTCCGAGCCGGTCGTAATTACGGTAATCATTAGCCACCCAGTCCTTCGCCTGTATCAATTCGCCTCCCACTTTAAAAGCAAATTTATCACTCACTTTTTCGGCCCATCTTAATGACCAGTTGTAATAAGGAGAAGCACTGTTAGACCTATTATCAATATTCATTATTCCCGTCTTTACCTGGAAGGAAAGGCCCTGGTATTTAAAGGGATCTTTACTGGTAATAATTATCGCCCCGTTCATCCCGCCCGGTCCGTATAAAGCAGAAGATGCGCCCGGCAATAGTTCGACGCTTTCTACGTCCAGTTCAGTTAAACCCACAACGCTTCCTACAGAAAAATTTAATCCCGGCGCCTGGTTGTCCATTCCATCAACGATCTGGTTTACACGGGTGCTGCCGCTTCCGTTAAAACCTCTTGTGCTCGGTGTAGAAAAAGTAAGCGAGGAGGTTACTACATCCACACCTTTCAATTTTCCAATCATATCATAATAAGAAATGGCGGCTGTATTACGGATGTTTGCTGCGCTTATCCTCTCGATTGTTACGGGTGATTCTAAAATTCTCGATGGCGTACGTGTTGCAGAAACCACTACTTCCTGGCCCAATGTACTTGCAGGTGCAATAGAAATATTTACAAATGATGAGGCATTTGATACCGGTACCTCCTTTAACTCATATCCTATTGATGAAATAACCAACGTAAGGGGTGCGGCTTTATCAGAAGTCAATTTAAAATTTCCCTTCTCGTCGGTATACGTTCCTGTGATGCCGCCCTTTACCGTTACAGATACTGCAGGTACATCATCGCCGGTATTGCTGTTTTTTACATTCCCTGTTATGACTGTATTTTGAGCAAGGGCAATTATTGAAAAAATATTTGCCGCAATAAAAAGAGTAGACAATTTTAGTTCTTTTCTCATAGCAAGCTTTTTTGGATTTAGAATTCGTAAGCAAAATAAGCATTGTTACCTTCATTTGGAAAATAATTTTCTGCACTGTAAAATAAGAATGTTTATATCTTCCAGGGACTGATAGTTCGCGTTGGCGCAATTCAGATTTACTTTAGCAAAATGGAAAATTATTTATTCGAAGGACAAACTGATTTTTACAAAGGGAAAGTAAGAGATGTTTATACTATCGATGACACCTTACTGGTAATGATCGCCAGCAATCGTATTTCTGCTTTTGATGTTGTTTTACCAAAGCCAATTCCTTTTAAAGGGCAGGTGTTAAACCAGGTGGCTGCTTATATGCTTACCGCGACAAAAGATATTTGTGAAAACTGGCTACTTGATATACCGGCTCCCAATGTTTCTGTTGGCGTAAAGTGCACACCCTTTAAAATAGAAATGGTGGTAAGAGGAAACCTCACGGGCCATGCGTGGCGCACGTATGCATCGGGTTCAAGAATTCTATGCGGAGTTACCTTACCTGCAGGCCTACATGAAAATGATTATTTTCCGGAGCCCATCATTACGCCCTCCACCAAAGCGGACGAGGGGCATGACGAAGACATTAGCAGGGAAGAAATTATTAAAAAAAAATTAGTTTCGGAAAGAGATTATTCGCTACTTGAAAAATATGCCATGCAACTTTTTTCGAGAGGAAAGGAAATTGCAATGAAGCAAGGATTAATAATGGTTGATACCAAATATGAATTTGGAAAACTCGATGGCAAAATTATTTTGATTGACGAAATACATACTCCCGACAGCTCAAGATACTTTTATGCTGATGGTTTCGATGAAAAGCAATCAAAGGGAGAAAAACAAAAGCAATTAAGTAAGGAATTTGTGAGAGAATGGCTTATCGAAAATAATTTTATGGGAAAAGAAGGGCAACAGGTTCCTGCAATGAATGATAAATGGATTGAAACCATTCGTGACCGGTATATCGAATTATACGAAAAACTGATAGGTGAGAAATTTAATCCTGAAAAGTTGAGCGATGAAGAAACTGTAGGAAGAATTACTGAAAGCATTGAAAAAGCTAAACAATTATTGTAATACGGGCCGTCCGTTTATTCAACATTTTCGTTTTTCCCGGGATGTAACTTTCCTGCTTTTTTAAGTGCTTCACGAATCTTGCGTCTTATAAACCACAACCGGCTGATAATTGCTCCGCAGCTTATTGAAAGCACAAATGCACTGAGTGCATGGCCTTGCAGCCAGTGAGAAAAAATCCATCGTCTTGTTATGGCAAACAAAATATAAATGACAAGAATTATTATCCCAATCCGATCCATTTTTCCAACCACCTTTTCAGCTTCCGCATCCCAGCTTATATAATGCATCATGTTTCCAACGATGCAGCCTATGGTAAACCCCAATATAAATCCACCTATTGCAAGATACCCCGCTATATAATTTTTAGAAATTTCATAAATAAGAATTGCCGTAACGATAATAAAAAAAAGTGCAAGCCGCCTTAACCTGAATAATAATTTTTTATGTACGAAGGCCGCAACTTCCTTACGTGAACTTAATGGCATGAAAATTTCATTTATAAGAATAGTTAAACATACACAGGTAAACTCAATTTACGTTCCTGTTTTGAAAAGATGGCCGCAATAAAAATATTTAAAATGAATGAAAAGATGACATGACACCGATGAGTACACCTGCAATACATATTGGTTGTTCAGGATTTCATTATAAAGAATGGAAACAGGTTTTTTATCCTGAAGGACTTCCGCAATCAAAATGGTTTCAGTTTTATTGTGAGCATTTCAATACGCTCGAATTAAATGTAACTTTTTATAAATTCCCTACTGAAAAGTCCTTATCAAAATGGTACAATACCAGCCCCGAAGGCTTTAAGTTTTCTGTAAAAGCTCCAAGGGTAATAACCCATTTCAAAAAATTTACAGCATGTGAAAGCATGCTTCAGGATTTTTATACAAGTATCCATGATGGACTCAAAGAGAAATTGGGTTGCGTATTATTCCAGCTGCCATCACAATTAGTTTACTCTGAAGAATTATTGACAAGAATCATAACCCAACTACATCCGGACTTTAAAAATGTGATAGAGTTTCGTCACGAAAGCTGGTGGAATGAAATTGTTTTTCAAAAATTGAAAAAAGAAAATATTACTTTTTGTTGTATCAGTTACCCAAAACTGCCAGATAATGTGGTGCATACAGGCAATAAATTATATTACAGGTTTCATGGAGTTCCGGTTCTTTATAAATCATTTTATCCCAATGATTTTCTCGAAGAAGTTAATAATAAAATTAAAAGTCAGCGATTAAGTGAAGTATGGATCTATTTTAATAATACGTGGGGTATCGCTGCAATTGAAAATGGAAAATATCTGCAAACAATAATATAAAATTTGGAAATGATTCAACAACAAAGACTTTATAATTTCAACTTATTCATTCGCTGCCTCGATTTATTGAAAATCATGATGCCATTTTTTATTCCCTTTCTTAATGCCCTTCGTTCTTCTTCAGGTAAATTATGAACAGCCTTGCATTCAGCGGAACAGCACCTGTCAAATTTTTCAGCGCAGGAGGCACATTGTATAAAAAGCAGGTGACATCCTTCATTGGCGCAGTTTGTATGCATATTGCAGGGATCGCCGCATTGGTGGCAACGACTTATCACTTCATCTCCAACCATCTCTCCCAGCCTTCCGTCAAATACGAAATTTTTGCCTTTAAACTTATTGGGCAACTTTTGCTCTTTTACTTTGTTGGCATATTGTATAATACCCCCCTCGAGGTGAAAAACATTTTTGAATCCATTGTGCAGCATCCATGCGCTTGCCTTCTCACAGCGAATACCTCCCGTGCAATACATGATTATGTTATTTTCTTTTTTTTCATGCAACATGCTAACGGCCATGGGTAATTGTTCCCTGAATGTATCAGA
This sequence comes from Chitinophagales bacterium, assembly GCA_038258875.1. GTDB lineage: Bacteria > Bacteroidota > Bacteroidia > Chitinophagales > Chitinophagaceae > Ginsengibacter. The sequence continues at coordinate 41,819 of JBBSPK010000007.1, read as the reverse complement.
AGGTATTTCTATAGCATTTTCAAAATGGCCCACTTCATATTCATAGTGATTGCGCATGTCAATTATAATGGTTTCGGGGTCCGCTGTAAGTTTGTTGAACGATTCAGCATCAACGTATTTACCTTTTTTATCCATGTTGAATTCCGGGTCATTTATGCCATCAGCCACGATTTTATTTCTCACCTTAATTTTTAAAACCCAGAAACTTTTTCCATCATCGTCAACGGCTACATTAAGACGTACACCATTTAAAAATGAAATTGAGTAAAGATATTTTTTAAACGCTTCGAGATTCGATTCCGGCACGCTTACCTGCGCATTAATCCCTTCATGAGCAACATAGATGCGGCCATATACCTTTAAACTATTAAGATTTTTGTAAAGTTCATCGCGAAAATCTTTTGGATTTTCAATACAACTATATTTATAAAATGAAAGAGTTACCCGCTTTTCTTCTTCAAGATGCAAACGTTCTTTTAATTCTTTTTGAGAAATGCGGTTATGTAAAACGGACACGGTTCAATTTTTTTGCAAAGATAATCACTTCATTATTCTAATAAAAGATTGAGCAGTTACTCACAACGATTCAGCATAGTTTTTTTTTAACCGAAAAATACAACTCCATGAAAAAAATTTCAGCGTTTATAATTTCAGTTTTTTTACTGCTTACTGCAAAAGCCCAACAGCCGCATTTTGGAGTTAAGGGTGGTGTGAACATTTCGACTTTTCACTTTAATAATAATTCCAGCGTTGATAGTAAAGTTGGCTTACACGCAGGAATATTGGCTCACATCCACGCCTCACCAACGTGGGCTCTGCAACCGGAACTTTTATACTCCCTTGAAGGAGCGCAACAAACCTTGCCAGGGAACAATAATAAAATAAAATATAACCTGCATTATATTAATGTGCCTGTGTTGCTACAGTATATGTTTAAAAATGGTTTCAGGTTAGAAGGCGGGCCGCAGATAGGTTTTTTATTAAGTGCAAAAACCAAAACTGGAAATGTAACCGTTACCAATGGTGATAATTATAAATCACCCACTTTTTCTATCCCACTTGGCCTGGGTTATTTAAGCTCTTCCGGCATTGGTTTGGATGCCAGGTATGTTTTCGGAGTTAGCGATATCAACGATTCTAATACCGGCACTGTTATTCAAAGTAATGTTTTTCAACTAGGCCTTTTCTACCAGGTAAGCGATACAAAAATGCGCAGGCGTCATTAAAGAGTAGAAATAATTTGAATCAAAAAGATCTTTGATTCATGCTAACTTACGCTGCAGAAACGTGACATTTTTATATGGGTGCAAAAAAAAGAAAGCTTCATTTAAGTTCATCATTCGAAAAATTACATGCCTTTACTAAACTTTTGATTTGTTTGTGTATAGCGGTTGCCGTTTATTTCCTAATCCAGGTAGAACATTTGGATGTTCTTACTCATGCAATGATTGGCTGGGATACTTTTAGCCTGTGCATGATAATAATGACCTGGATCACTTTTTCAATTACAACATCACAGCAGATACGTGAACAGTCAAAAGTGCAGGATTCCAGCCGTACAACCATTTTCGTTATAATCCTTATATCAACATTGGCAAGTTTTTTTGCGGTGTTACTATTGCTGGTTACAAAAAAACAATTTCAAAGTGCGGAAATACCTCACCTTATCATAGCCATTGCGGGAATGATTCTTTCCTGGTTTTTAATTCATACAATTTTTACACTGCGATATGCGCATATTTTTTATGGAGATGATGAAGACAAGAATAGTCATGCAGCAGGTCTTGAGTTTCCGGGCGATAAAAAACCAGACTACCTGGATTTTGCTTATTTTTCGTTTGTCCTTGGCATGACTTTCCAGGTTTCCGATGTGGAAATTACATCGAAACGCCTAAGGAAACTTGCAATGTGGCATGGCCTTTTATCATTCGGATATAATACGATTATGATTGCTCTTACCATAAATTTAATCGCTGGAAAGTGATGATTTTTTTAAATCAAAAATTGGGATTACGATATTACCAGTTTTTAATTTCACTCCACAAATTTTCCCATTTTGGATTCAATGTATTTATTAGAAAATCCTTCTTTTCTCTTCTCCATTTTTTAATTTCTTTTTCTCTTCCAATAGCCTGTTGAATAGTTGGATAGTTTTCATAATAAATGCATATCCCGCAATTATACTTGTCCGTGAAACTATTTTTGTAAACATGATTTTTGTGATCTAAAACTCTGTAATATAAATCCGCAGTTACACCTACATACAGCACAGTTCTTAATTTGTTAGTCATGATATAAACCGTGCCTCCATGTGTCATATAAAATATTCAATTGCTAATCATTAATGCGACTTCCATCTGGTAATGAAGATAAAATATTTTAAACTTTTTATTATTCGGGAGATTTCTCCTGCGTCGAAATGACAGGAGCGATTAGTTGTTACCTGGCTTGAACAAAATTCTTTCAGTTAGCGGCTTCTTGCTAAAACAAAAAATACAGACTGCGTCATTTCGACGTTAGGAGAAATCTCCTAAATTTTAAATGGTATTGAAAGCATTATTTTGTATCAAGCCTCTTGACAGTTTATGAAACTTCTCACCGAAATAATGGCCGGTGTCTGTAGTTAACCGGCTTTGAACTACGGAATTTCAGCCAGTATCCGTTTCAACATTCGATCATCACGTCATTTAAAATATCGCTCTCACGGACGCTCTGCCGGTATGAATTGTTGGGGTGCCTCCCGGCTTCCTGCCTTCATATTGGAGGTTTAATTCTATATTACCGGCCAGCCTTTTGGTAAGTTCTAAATTCCACAAGTAATTTTTCCCTGGAAGCAGACCGTCAAGCAAAATATATCCTGCAGGCGTGTTTGCGCCTCCTCCTGAGGCATCAAACTTTATATTATTGAAAGTAAATTTGCCATTGATTGTTCCATTTGAAAGTACGTTGTATCTTACTTCAGCCGAAATTGCATTATTAATGGCCTTCTCCATAAGATCAATTTGGTTTTGTTTTTTATCGTAAGTATAAATAAGGCTTACCCTAAAATCACTTTTATAAATATAGCTAACGGATGGCTCTGCGATAAACCCTTCGATAAGATAATTCCTGTTGGCAAATGAAGGTGTACTTAATTGATTAAGTAAATATTTGTTTGTAAGAGATGTGGTGACAGACCGGTTTAAATTCCATCTCCCTTTTAAAGTAAGATCACGCAGCTTAGTACTTTCAAATCCATAATTTAAAAGAGATTTATTTGTATTGAGGCGGTGCGTTACGTCGATGCCCCATTTAATACTTTTGCGATTAAAATAAATTGTATTCGACAAAAAAGAGCTTAGTGTTATCAATGTTGTATCCACCAATTTTTTACTAAAGGGATTAAATTCAAATGAGCCGTTATTCGAAATACCCTTTTTATTTATTTGCAATGCAGAGCTTGTACTGAATCTCCCTAAAAATTTTATGAATTTACTTTGACGTGCAGGATTAATAATTGAAGACGGATTTAAATCGAGGTTGTAGTTGAACTGTATATAATTTGCCTTTACATATTGGTTGGTTGGCGTAAACACCCTAATCCATTTTTTTTGGTCCTGGTAAACTGCTACTTCAAATTCGTTAAGCTGTGGTATACCATCGTTATTATAATCGTTCCATGTATAATAGCCCTGCCCTGCGGGTACTTCAATGTATGTATATTCTCTTTTCTGTTCCTGCCCGGAACCTAATTCGTATAAAAGGCCGCCCGTTACAAATCCCTTCCATTCACGGATTGCGTACTCGGCCCTGCCTAAAAGGCTTTCATCACTTTTTTGTTTTGTCAAAGATGTGTTGGTAACATTTAGTTTGCGATAGGTGAGATTTAATTTAAACTGGTGATTCTCATTTTTTAAAAGCTCGGTAATAAAGCTCACGTTTTCACTTTTATCCCCGGTGAGTAATTTTTTTTGCAACGGAAATTTATCTGTTCGTGAAAAATAAGTAATCCCCCAACGGTTAAGTTTTGTTTCATTGGATTTTAGGTAAACCTGCCACAGGTTAAAAGCAAAACTTTGTGGAATTAATGTATCGTATTGCTTGTTTAATTGGCTATTATGTTCAGCCGAAAAGCCACCACCGATTTTTATATTTTTCAGGCCGGGAAATAATCTTGATATGTCAACAGAAGGTCTTACAAAAGAACCTGATTGTATGCCGCTGTTGATTTTTGTGACATAGAACTTATCAGACACTTTCCAGCCTCTTACCGTCATTTCGTGTTCGACGGAATTTCTTATCCCATTAAAATTATCGCTACGATTATAATTCGTAAACTGGTATTTTACAAAATTATTTTGCTTATCATTTAATTGAAGGGAGCCGGTTATTAAGTTTTCTGTTGCGGCCGGTGCATCAAATGGCAGGCTCCAGTCCCTGTTAAACTCAACATTACGCAATCTTTCAAGTGGCTTAAACCTGTCTTCAACGAATTCATATCCAACCGTGGTTTGCAACGTGAGACCTTCCTTCAGGCTACGAAAAACATTTTGTTGCATTGTATATTCCAGTTTAGCAGCGGTGCCAATATTTTCTCCTTTATCTTTTGATGAAAAAGTATTCCGGTCATAATTGCTCATAGCTATCTCGCCTTTTATATAAGATTTATCGCTGATAAAATATTTAGCTGCGGCGGTTATTACCTGCTGTTTTTTGGGAGTTATGAGCAATATTACCGGTTCCCAACTCCCCTGTGGTACGCCATTTAACGGCTGTACCCACGTAAATACTCTTCCATTGACATTGCCGGTTGCCTGCACATAATTACCCTTCGCGGTACCTACATTGGTAAATGATAGATTATATAATTCATCGCTTTTATTAACGGAGTAAACGTATATAGAATCGTGTATCGAATTATAAACCGTGTCAATTTTTTTATACAAAATTTTATCTACAGAAAACGTATCACGTATCGCATCAGGATACCTGGCACTGTCAATATTGTTTCCAATTTTAGAAAGAAATTGTTTTTGTGATGCATCGAGCGTTTGATTTATCGAAGAGTTTTTTGCATCTGTATTGGAATACGCACCAATACTAAGTTGTATTTTTTTGCCCAGGTTAAATTCATCGTTTGCATAAAGAAGTGAGTTAAGATAATTCCTGTCAGAATATTCAAACTCAACCTGTACCCTGCTATCTTTGGTAATTAGTCGTTTAGCCGTAAACGTTATTTCTGCTGTATTATAGTCAATAATATAATCCTGGTCCTCTCCCCTGGTAAGTAATTGCCCATCGATAAATACTCTTTCAGTTCCTGCAAGAACCGAAAAAAATATTTCACCGTTTGCTCCCGACAACCGGTATGGGCCCTGGTTACCTTCGAGAGATTTAATTACATTCCGTGTAAATTTTCCTTTTGCAATAGCCCCGCTTACCAGCAGGGAGTTCGTTGAGTTTTTACCAATTTTATTATCAGTAATAAATGAAGCACCCTGCAATCGTTTATAAAAATTAAGAAAGTAATTCTGGCTTTGCCGGATATCGATATCTCCAAAGTTGGCCTGCCAGCCGTGTTTTCTTATCTGCATGTAAATCTTGTCAAAATCACGAAGGTCCTGTGTATTACCCTGCGGTTGTATAGGAATATTATTATCGCTTATGGCCGCCGTTAGTTCCAGGCTGTCACCAATATACCCGTTAAGTTGAAGATTTAAGGTTGAATTCACTACCGCATCCTGGCTGTTGCCAAATGAAATACCCCGCCCAAAGCTGCCATTGTAGTTGATGTTACCAAAATCAATAATCCTGGTATTTTGTGTCTGCCCGTTTTTATAGACATAAGGCTTTTCTGTGGCGAAATTAAAACGTACACTATCATAATTAAAGTGCCTTTTTACTGAATTTAGCTTAAACGGAAACACACGATAACTAATAAAAACACTGTCGGGTAATGAATTCGATTTCCAGGTTATAAATCCATTTACATAATCGACAGTAAACGAATCTCCGGGAATATTTTGTATAGAAACTGTGTTAGGTATAATGCTGTTGCTGTCGAAATAAACGGGATTAATTTTAGTAGAAATAAACTTCTTTCGCAGATTGGAAGCAGGCGAAGGATTTTGAGAAAAGCCATCGTACAAAAGCAGTAATAAAATAAAGACAAAATATATTCTTGCGGAATTCAATTAGTTCGGATTTTAGAATCACTAAAATTAGTATTTATGATTGGAAGTTGAGTAAGTGAGGCGGCATCCACTTTTGAATATTTTGAATCTGGAATTGGTTCTGGAAAACTACGAGTATAACGGCTTTGATGGTAACTTCGTATGATTTCAACTTAAAAAGAAGTTCTTATTTCTGACAAGTGCAAGCCGGTATTGTATGACATTGGAATTTATCTTATGGTATTTGTTGCCTTTAATTATTAGCGTCTTTGTAATATTTCGATCTTTAAGGCTATCCTTTAAAAATCATTTTATAGTTTATTGGGTGATTTCCTTTATCATTTTAATGCTGGTTATCATTTCACAAATAATACTTTATGAAATTTTTTTTAAAGAAGGGTGGCCAACATTTATTCCGCACTTTCTAATTCTGAGTGCAATATTTCTTTTGTTTATTCAAACATCAATAAAAAAAAGGAAAGACAATAATATTTAAGCCTGAGAACTTTTCTTATTCAACACCTTTCACATTCATCTTCATGGTGTACACCGATTCTGATGCGGTGATAAAAAGTATATTTCTATCTTTTCCGCCAAAGCAAATATTTGCCGTCCACTTGTCGGGGATATCAATATGATGAATTTTTTTACCCCTGGAATTGTAAACTGTAACACCATTACCGGCGAGATAAACATTACCGTTACTATCAATCGTCATTCCATCTGAAAGATCTTCAACAAATAGCTGCCGGTCTTTTAAAGTCCCGTCTTCATTAATTTTATACTTGTAAATTTTTTTGGCTCCGATGTCTGATACAAATAAATATCCATCGCCCGTTCCTATCAGCCCATTGGGTTTTTCCAGTTCTTCATCAACAATTAACGGCTCCTGTTTTCCTTTTGGCAGGTAATATAATTTTTGGCCATTTAGACCCGGGTCCGGGGTTTTTCTTTCCCAGTAATCACGTTGGTAATAAGGATCGGTAAAATAAATTCCGTCTGTATGATCGATCCATACATCATTAGGGCCGTTTAAGCGATGACCCTTAAAATCATCTAATAAGACAGTCACCTTCCCCCCGGGGGCTATTGACCACAATTGATTTTTTTCATCAGCACAGGTAATTAAGTTTCCCTTGTTGTTAAAATACATCCCATTGGAACGTCCGGCAGAATCTAAAAACACAGATAATTTTCCATGGGTATCGTACTTCCATATTTTATTGTTTGGTTGGTCGGTAAAATAAACATTCCCGTCTTTATCAACCGCAGGCCCTTCAGTAAAACTGAATTGGCTGGAAATAAGTGTGGGCATCGTATCTGACGTAACAGGTGTTTCATTCATTTGGCTACATGCATTTAAAGAAACCAGGAAAAAAGAAACCGGCATCAGGTTTCTTACAGTATAAAAATTATTCCAAAAATTTAGTTTCATCGTCAATGATTATTTTCAACCTCATCTTATTGTTAACCTTATTTTTCCACCGGGCTATAATACCGCAATTTACATTGGCATCATAAATATTGGATGAATTTTATGCCAATCTATTTTTACGCATAAATTATTAAATCCTGCAAGCATGTCAGGTTTATCTTTTAGGAAACATTTTTGCGATGGATTATGCCTTTAATAGTATGAAAAAAAATTTAAGTGATATACCGGTCAGTGTTCTCGACCTGGCAACAATAATTGAAGGAGACAAACCGGCTGACTCTTTTAAAAAAAGCCTTGAGGTTGCAAGACATGTAGAAAAATTGGGTTATACGCGATATTGGTTTGCAGAGCATCATAACATGGAAAACATTGCAAGCTCCGCTACTTCCGTTTTAATTGGCTACATCGCCGGAGGCACATCTTCGATAAGGGTTGGTTCCGGCGGCGTAATGCTTCCAAACCATGCACCCTTGATTATTGCGGAACAATTTGGCACACTGGAATCATTATATCCCGGCAGAATTGATCTTGGATTAGGCCGTGCGCCCGGCACAGATCAAATTACGTCTTATGCTCTTCGCAGAAATTTAACTGGTTCTGTTGATGACTTTCCAAAGGATGTGATTGAATTGAAAAACTACCTGGCACCACATAGCTCAAATGCACGGGTGCGGGCTATTCCCGGTGAAGGCACACAGGTTCCGTTGTGGTTGTTGGGATCCAGCACCTATAGTGCACAATTGGCTGCAGCACTTGGCTTGCCGTTTGCTTTTGCAAGTCATTTCGCTCCGGAACATTTGCATGAAGCATTGAAATTATATAAGGAGCGTTTTACACCGTCTGATCAATTACAAACACCTTATTCAATGGCCTGTATAAATGTAATTGCTGCAGACACAAACGAAGAAGCACAACTTCTTGCGAGTTCATTTTTCAGGCTTGCTTTGGGAATTGTAACAAACAAAAGAAAACCATTACAGCCGCCGGTAAAAAATATGGAAAGCTTTTGGGCAGATTATGAAAAAGCCGCGGTAATGCAAATGATGAAATATACTTTTATCGGGAACGCTGAAACTGTGAAGAAAGGATTACAAAATTTTTTAGATGACACTCAAGTGGACGAAATTATGGTCGCATCTTATATGTATGATAACAATGCAAAAATTCATTCTTATGATTTGATTTCGGATTTTTTTAAGAAGGCTGAATAAACATACATGTTTAGATTTATATCTCCGAAGATAAAGACGCTCCCAAATATTCCCTGTTCATCCTGGCGATATTTTCGACAGATATTCCTTTAGGACATTCTGCCTCACACGCATAAATATTCCCGCAATTACCAAAACCTTCTTTATCCATTTGACCAACCATATTTAAAACCCTTGTATGTCTTTCAGGATCGCCCTGAGGTAATAAAGCAAGCTGCGATACCTTGGCGCTTACAAATAGCATTGCCGATCCATTCGGACAGGCGGCAACACATGCTCCACAGCCAATGCAGGATGCAGCCATGAAAGATTCATCCGCCTTTTGTTTGTCGATAGGAATGGCATTTGCGTCTACGGCATTACCAGTATTAATTGAAACGTAGCCGCCTGCCTGCATAATTCTATCAAAAGCCCTCCTGTCTACAACCAAATCTTTTATTACCGGGAATACGGTGGATCTCCACGGTTCCACTACAATAGTATCTCCCTCTTTATATGCACGCATGTGTAACTGGCATACTGTATTTTTTTCCCACGGCCCATGCGCTCTTCCATTGATATACATAGCGCAGGATCCGCAAATACCTTCCCGGCAATCATGATCAAAAGCGATTGGATCCTTTCCTTCATGAACCAGTCGCTCATTTAACACATCAAACATTTCAAGAAAGGACATTTCTGAAGAAATATCTTTCACCTCGTAAGTTTCAAACCTGCCCTTCGATTCATGATTCTTTTGCCGCCACACTTTTAGTGTGAGATTCATTGTGTAATGTTCCATTCGTAAATTATTTCAACAATTAAATAATAGTATTATTTATAACTTCTCTGGCTTGGATGGACTACATCAAATTGTAAGTCCTCTTTATTTAGCTTTTCATCATCACCCGCAAATTCCCATGCTGCCACATAACTATAATGTGCATCATCGCGTAATGCCTCTCCTTCCGGTGTTTGCATTTCTTCCCTAAAATGGCCACCACAGCTTTCTTTCCGGTTGAGTGCATCCAGGCACATCAACTCGCCCAGCTCTAAAAAATCTGCAACTCTTCCTGCTTTATCAAGCTCAGGATTAAGTTCATTAATATCACCGGGAATTTTTACATCTAACCAAAACTCATTGCGCAGATTTCTTATTTCATCAATTGCAGTTATGAGGCCCTGTTCATTACGGGCCATGCCGCATTTATCCCACATAATTTTGCCAAGCCGTTTGTGAAAACTTTCAACACTTTGCTTTCCTTTTATATTCATGAGTTTTTCGATCCTGCTGCCAACAGCAGCTTCCGCTTCAATAAAAGAGGGATGGTCAGTCGGTATAGGTTCAGTTCGTATTTCATCAGCGAGGTAATTTCCCAATGTATATGGAATTACAAAGTATCCGTCTGCCAGTCCTTGCATCAATGCAGATGCTCCCAGGCGATTTGCTCCATGATCGCTAAAATTTGCTTCCCCTAAAGAATATAAACCGGGAACTGTTGTCATCAATTCGTAATCAACCCAAAGGCCACCCATCGTATAATGCACGGCGGGATAAATTCTCATCGGCACATTGTATGGATTTTCACCGGTAATTTTTTCATACATCTCGAAAAGGTTACCATATTTTTCCGCCACTACTTCTTTGCCAAGATCTACCGCTGTTTCATCTTTTGTGTCAGCCATTCCCCTCTTGCCCAATTCGATCTTACCATAGCGTTTTATAGCATCTGCAAAATCAAGATACACTGCCATCTTCGTGGTGCCGACACCGTAACCTGCATCACATCTTTCTTTTGCCGCACGTGATGCCACATCGCGGGGAACAAGATTTCCAAAAGCCGGGTATCGTCTTTCAAGATAATAATCACGATCTTCTTCAGGTATTTCAACACCTCGTCTTTTTTCGTCTTTATTTTTAGGAACCCATATTCTTCCATCATTTCTAAGGCTCTCACTCATGAGTGTAAGCTTGCTTTGATGATCGCCGCTTACAGGTATGCAGGTTGGATGAATTTGTGTAAAACAAGGATTTGCAAACCATGCACCCTTCTTATGTGCTTTCCATGCAGCGGTAACGTTACTTCCCATTGCATTGGTGCTTAAATAAAAAACGTTTCCATAGCCACCTGAGCAAATCAATACTGCATGACCAAAATGCCGCTCGAGTTTTCCCGTCACCAAATCTTTTGCAATAATTCCTCTTGCTTTACCATCAATCTTTACAATATCCAGCATCTCATGACGGGCATACATTTTTACATTTCCTAAAGCCACCTGTCTCTCCAATGCGCTATAAGCGCCCAGCAATAATTGTTGGCCCGTTTGCCCTGCTGCATAAAAAGTGCGTTGAACCTGTGTTCCCCCAAAGGAACGATTACTAAGCAAGCCCCCGTACTCACGGGCAAATGGTACGCCCTGTGCCACGCATTGATCTATAATAGCCGCACTTACTTCTGCAAGCCTGTAAACGTTTGCTTCGCGGGAGCGGTAATCGCCACCTTTAACCGTATCATAAAAAAGACGGAAAACCGAGTCCCCGTCATTTTGATAATTTTTTGCAGCATTGATACCGCCTTGTGCTGCTATTGAATGGGCACGACGTGGACTATCCTGGAAACAAAATGCTTTCACTTTATAGCCAAGTTCTCCTAAGGAAGCAGCAGCAGATGCGCCCGCAAGGCCGGTACCTATAATTACAACTTCGAGCTTTCGTTTATTGGAAGGATTTACAAGCTTTACATGACTTTTGTAATCCCTCCATTTATGCTCAAGATCACCTTTGGGAATTTTTGCGTCTAATGACATACGTTAGTATTAATTATTTTGTTTTTCAATTTGAAAAATTATTTTATAGAACTTATGTAAGCCAGCCTGCCATAAACGCCACAGGCATAAAAGCGAAGAGTATACATATTGCGAATGAATAGAAAATACCGATCCCTTTTATTATAGGAGTATAACGCCTGTGGTTAATTCCAAATGTTTGAAATGCACTTTGAAAACCCTGCAGCAAATGAAATAGCAGTGAAACAAGGCCAATCATATAGAGTGTAAACAATAAAGGATTAGTGAAAATATCTTTCATTTCCTGGTAGAGATTAACGGTAGGTCCATGAAAATACATTTCATTTTTTGTGCCCGCCCAAAAATGATATAAATGCATCACCAAAAAAAGAAGCAGGAAAGTACCCAGTAAACCCATTGACCGGCTGTACCATTTACTATTCGCGGATGGCTGGTTGGTGTGATACTTTATTTTCCGGGCAGCTCTATTTTGTTTCCATAACAGCAACCCCTGTATGATATGAATAAGAAAACCTGCAAATAATCCTATTTCCAAAAAGCGTATAAAAAAATTATGACTCATAAAATAAGCAACCTTGTTAAAGCGCACTCCATTATCATTATAAAATATCATTGCATTGGCGGATGCATGGATGATGAGGTAAATAATCAGAAACAAACCCGTAAAGCCCATTACATATTTTTTTCCTATTGATGAAGTGAATAACTGTTTCCAGGTCATAATTCAGGAGTTGAAAAATTTCAGATATGCAAAAATACTACAGGAAGTTTATAAACCGCAGTTGTAAGTTATATTTTATGGCGAGGATAAAACCTAAAATATATTAGAGGTCCAACCGCCTCATCAGAACATTATCGATCTGGTTAAAAAGCACATCAGGCTTCATGGTACGCCAGTGAGGCACATTAATTAATTCGATGTATTTATTGAGGTGAGCCCTTCGGAAATCATGCTGCGTTTGTTCTGGCATGTTTACGCATATTACCCAACCTCCTGCATCCGTGACATCTTCATACCATTCTTCATAATAGCTGTCGTCACTGCTGTGAAAGTTTAGAACATTTTCGGGTACCAAAATAAACTTTGTAATTCCCTGTCGCATAAACTCATCAATAACATCACGCTTAAGCCGCATAATGTCATTTTCAATAGCGTCATTCCACTCGCCGATGAGTTCTATAATCACATACTGCTCCTGGTAATCTGCCATCAAAACCTTAAGGTATAAAGTTGCACTTCCAAATTCATCCCACAATGGATGGATGTAATAATTATATACCGTTTGTGTAAATGCAAACTCACTATATTCTCTTCCATAAAAGGGAGAACGCTCATCATTTTCTGATGTATATAAATATTGCCAGTTATCGTATGGTTCTATATTTTGCATTATAAATTTTTATTACCTGCGGCATAAAAATATTTAGTTTTAATCTCCTGCAAAAATACTTACATCCGGTGCTTTTGCAAATGATTCAATCATATAATTATAATAAAAAAGCCGCCCTGGCAAAGGCGGCAATGATAAGAATTACCCCACAATCTATTCAATTACAATTTTATCACCATAAATAGATTTATTGGCATCATTCGTTATTTTAATCAGGTACATACCTGAGGCTTGTTTGGTTTGAAACTTATAATTTTCAACCTGTCCGGAACCTTTTATATATACATCTTTGCTTTCAATAAGGCGCCCCTGCAAATCTGTAAGGGCAATTTTATATTTACCTGTAGGATTATTTTCAAAAGTAATTTTTAACTGACCGTCGCTTACAGGGTTTGGATAAATGGTAATGTACCTGTTGCCTGATGCTTCAATTTTATTAAGGGCCGGAGTTCCTATCGAGTTGCGTTTTTGATCCTGGTGAAGAAGATTACAACTTGTAAGGTCCGAAGCATTATAAACCTGGCCACTGGTATTTAATTTTGTTGCAGAAAAATCTTTAGTGTTAACACTATAAAATCCCTCAAATGTATTTGCGCTGCTTATAATAACGTCATTGTCATTAATTACAGCCGCTCCGTTTACTGTATAAGAAGGAGATACGTTACTTACGGTGCCTTTATAAGTAGCTATTCTTGTTTCCGGATCAATAATAAATACATTGCGTGTTGCTGTGAACAAATATAACTTTCCAAAAGCATCGGCAACAACATCGCCACCCCAACTGCTGCATTTATTATGCACTGAAAGTCCATTATTTGATTCGGCATCGATAAGGGCACCCAGGTCAGAAATAATTGTTTTGCTGCTGGTGGTAAAGCGAATGAGGTGATTGGCATCATTTGTAAGCGCATAGCCGTTACCGTCAGCTCCGATTGTCATGCGGGTAATATTTAAAGCTTCATCATTATAATCAGCATTACTAACGAGAGGCTTTTGAATAGTGTAAAAGGAAGGGCTTCCATTATTGGACCTTAAATCGAGCCATACGAGCTGGCCTGTTCGCATAGTCGCAAAAAATAGTTTCTCATGCCTTTTATCGTAAGCCGTAGCGGCGCTCATAAGCACGGTAGGAGAAGGCTTATCTATGGAAATGACATTTGCAGAAGCACTTAACCCATTCTGTTGAAAACTGGCAGGACTTCCCTTTAAAATGAACTGGTCAACAGTTTTTCTTGATTCGGCATCGACAAAAGAAAAGTTTGTTTTACCATTTTCAAAAAGTGTTGCACTTGTGTTGCCCGAACCCATATCAAGCACCCGGATATCTGTCCAGTTGAAATTTGCATTGACCTGGCCGGTTATTGCAAAAGCCCGTGTATCCTGGGAAATTCCCCTGAAAAAAACAATCGATAAAAAAGTAAGGAGTAAAAGTCTAAGTTTCATAGCGGAAGTTTAGTTGGTTAACAATTAATTGCTCTATAAATTTAATAAAAATTATTGCATTTATTTATAATTTTCAATTGCTTTTTTTACGCCTCCGTATTTGAGTAGCAACGCCTTTGCAATTTCCGGATCTTCAATACCGGCCTTTTCCATCAACATTTCTGTTCCCCGGTTTACCAGTTTGTCATTGGTAAGCAGCATGTGCACCATTTTATTGTCTTCTACCCTGCCAATCTGAATCATAGCGGTAGTTGAAATCATATTTAAAATCATTTTTTGAGCAGTACCGCTTTTCATGCGTGTACTGCCAGTGATAAACTCAGGACCTACGATTACTTCTATTGGAAACTCTGCGTAAGAACTTAATGGAGAGCCAGGATTGCAGGATATGCTCCCTGTGGTTATGCCTCGTTCCCTGCATTGTTGCAATGCACCTGTAACATAGGGAGTAGTGCCGCTGGAAGCTATGCCAATTACCACATCGGCATTATTTACTTTGTATGCCTGTAAATCTTTCCATCCCTGTTCCCTGTCATCTTCGGCAAGTTCAACCGCCGTGGTAATCGCTTTAATTCCACCCGCAATAATACCCACAACCAATGTTGGCGGAACACCATAGGTTGGAGGACATTCGCTTGCATCTAAAATACCTAACCTTCCGCTCGTTCCTGCGCCAATGTAAAATAGCCTGCCACCGGCAAGCATTTTATCTGTTACTTCATTAATGAGATTTTCAATTTGTGGCAGCGCTTTCTCAACAGCAACCGCTACCTCCTTATCTTCCTTATTGATAGCCGAAATAATTTCAGCGACTGACATTTTTTCAAGATGCCGGTAACCAGATGGTTGTTCAGTAATTTTTATGAAAGACATATTACTTGATTTGCATGTCAAAACTATTGCAACAATTTTAATTTATGCTGAAGATTAAAATTTTAAATCGTAAATAATTATTTTTTTATGGGGAATGCACTTACAAAAAAAGTTGTTAAAGCTGATAAAGCTTTGTTTCGTTTAATTCATTGCAGTAATTTACATCCTCATAGTTTTTAATTGAAAAAATATGAATAGAGAATGAACCGATTTATACCCGCAACCCTTGTCTTTATTTTCGCTTCTCTTGATATTGCAGCACAAAATATTGATTCCACGATTGAAAAATATGCCGATGATTTTGGCCAGGAAAGAGCCTATCTTCATTATGATAAATCAACGTATGCAGCAGGCGAAACTGTTTGGTTTAAGGCATATTTAATGAATGGAATTTATCCGGCAAATGAAAGCAAGACAATATATGTAGACTGGACAGACGACAAGGGAAACCTTCTTGCACACAACATGATACCCGTCGTTTATGCTACTGCTTCAGGGCAATTTGATATTCCTGCAGAATATTCCTCAAAATTTATTCACATAAAGGCGTATACGAAATGGATGCTCAATTTCGATTCTTCGTTTTTATATAATAAGGATATCCATATTCTCACGAAAACCGGCGGTTCTGTTTCCGCAAAAACTTCAGGAATTCCCTCCCTGCAATTTTTTCCTGAAGGCGGGGATGCCGTTGCAGGAGTAGACAATAAGATAGCTTTCAAAGTGAATGATCAATGGGGAAGACCCGTAAAAATAAAAGGTATTATTCAAAATAACCGTGGAAGTTTTATTGATAGCCTGCGAATACTGCACGATGGAATGGGATATTTCTTTATAAAGCCGAAACCTGACGAAGGTTTTATCGCAAAGTGGAAAGATGAAAAAGGAAAAGAGTATTCGACACCATTACCACCCGTTAAGACAACCGGAGTTTCATTGCAGGTCTCAGGTTCAGGAGACAAAAGGAATTTTGTAATTACCGCTGCTCCGCAATCTGCAACCTCGCTTAATACAGTGCATGTGATTGGTACCATGTACCAGCATGAAGTTTTTAAACTTTCAAAGGAAATTCAGGGTTCGGTGAGAGGAGTAATACCTGCTAAAGATTTGCCGAGCGGTATTTTAACCATTACAGTATTTGACGATCATTGGGTTCCATTGGCCGAACGTATTACCTATATCAATAACCAGGAATATCTTTTCACACCTGAAATGAGTGTGGAGCATTGGGGCCTTAACAAGAGAGCAAGAAATGAAGTTCAAATAACAGTGCCGGATAGCATTCCTGCAAATTTTTCAATTGCAGTAACTGATATTGATATTGATGCAGACAGCAGTGAAGATATTATTTCTCATCTTTTATTAACCGGTGAGATAAAAGGAATGGTGTATCATCCTTCTTACTATTTTTCCAACACTGATGATACGACAAGCAATAATCTTGATCTTGTTATGCTTACCCACGGCTGGCGCCGGTTTAAATGGAATGATATTATTGCGGGGAAATTTCCGAAAATAATTTATCCAAGAGACACTTCTTATCTCACGCTTTCAGGTAAAATATACGGTGCTTCGCCGGCGCAATTGCGGGGAGCGGGAAATATCTTTTTATTTCTTAAACAAAAAAACGATAAAAATAAAGTCATCATGGCACCCGTTCAGCCTGATGGAACATTTACTGACCCTTCCATGATACTTTTTGACACTACACAGGTTTATTACCAACTCTCCAAAGACAAGGGACTTGGCGACGTTTCAGTAAAATTTATGGAGGGACGCCTTCCTCCGGTGAGTAATACTGTTGCAGCCAATGGTTTTTATTATAACCAACTGGGGGACACTCTGGGGAGTCATCGCCATTTCATGCTTTCCGATGAAGCAACTCAATTTTTAAATTTGTACAAGGGAAAAGTTTTGGAGACGGTAACTATTAAAGCAAAAACAAAATCACCGGTTGAAGTTTTGGATGAAAAATATGCCACGGGTTTATTTAGCGGTGGAGATGCTTACCAGTTTGACTTATTGCATGATTCAAGGGCGTTGGGTTCACTTAATATTTTTAATTACCTGCAGGGCCAGGTTGCGGGTCTACAGGTCAATACAGCCTCTAATCCCCCGACACTTTCGTGGAGAGGCGGCAGTCCTCAAATTTACCTCGATGAAGTGCCAAGTGATGCCGACATGGTTTCAAATATACCTGTTTCAGATGTAGCATATATAAAGGTTATGCGACCGCCATTTATGGGGACTTCAGGCGGAGGAGGCAGTGGGGCTATTGCAATTTATACCCGGCGCGGTGATGATTCAAAGCCGGCTCCAGGTAAAGGATTAAGTAATAATACCGTAAGCGGCTATACTTTTATGCGCCAGTTTTATGCACCAAACTATAGCAGCTTCAATACTGATAATGAAAAAAGGGATATACGCACAACGTTATACTGGAACCCACAGGTAATAACTACACGTGAGAATAATAAAGTTGTCGTTACTTTTTATAACAATGATATTACCAAAGCTTTCAGAGTAATAATTGAGGGAATGACCAGCGACGGAAGACTTGCGCACATCGAAAATATCATGGAGTAATTCCGGGGGCTGAATGGTATTGTATCAGACCTTGCATTGGATTTTTCAAAATATTGCCGGCTTTTAAATGGTAGTTATTGCACATTCGAATTAATACATCTTTAAAGCCAAATGCGATGCCACCGGTAAAGTGAACCGGCATATTGCGGCTTTCTTTAAATTTGGAAATGTGAGCGAAAAAAAAATCATTGATGCCGTCTTCGATAATATTTTCAATCATATAATGTCCCCTGTTTTCTGCTAAAAAAATAGCGAATGAAGCCATATACCGGTTCGCAAGAGGTGCTTTGTACACTGCGTTCAAAATCTCGTTTGCGTTAGTTACAAACTTTGCATCAAATCTTGAGCGCAAATCATCATCAAAAATATTATAGAGGTAATACTGAATTATTTTTTTACCTAGATAAGCGCCGCTACCCTCATCACCCAGGATATAGCCGAGGCCCGGACTATTCTTTACTATTCGCTTTCCATTATAGTAGCACGAGCTGGAACCTGTACCCAAAATGCATGCAACACCTTTTTGATCGCCGCAAAGCGCTTTAGCAGCTCCCGCAACATCAGTGTCAATATGTAAACTTGCAAATGGGAAACAATTTTTCAATGCTTTCTTTACCATTTTTACATTTGCTGGATTTGTGCACCCGGTTCCATAATAATACATTTGGTCAACCTTCGATTTTTTTATGGTGGGGAGCACCTCATTGCTCATTATATTTTCCATTTCAGCACCGTTAACAAAATAGGGGCTCATCCCTTGTGATGTAAAAACTATTTTCGTATTTCCTTTAAGAAGACACCATTCTGTTTTGGTAGAACCGCCGTCTGCAATCAATTTGATGGTTGGCATATTTATCTCGTGTTTATTAAGGAAATTTGCAACTCTCAAAAATACAATTAGATAATTAAGAATAGTATGCGGAATAAAAAATTACAGGTTTGGCTGCCTCTGATATTAAGTATATGCATGGTTGCAGGAATGTTTATAGGCTACAGGATAAAGGGTAACATGCCTAATACCGGCATATTCTTTACAACCAGGCCACGCCCGGTTCAGGAAGTAATGGATTTAATTAGGCGGCAATATGTTGATAAAGAAAATGAAGACTCATTGGGAGATGTTGCGATAAAAGCTATGCTTGCCCGCCTTGATCCCCATTCTATTCTGCTACCCGCAAAAGAGCTTGTCCAGGTTAATGAAGACATGGAGGGAAAATTTTACGGAATCGGTATTGAGTTCAATATTTTTAACGATACCATAAATGTGCTGAATGTACTTCCGGGTGGGCCGTCAGATAAGGCCGGATTGAAGATAGGCGATAAATTTTTAAAAGTTGGAGACTCAATAATCGCGGGAGTAAACATCACATCGGAAAGAATAAAAAATTTATTACGGGGCTCAGGAGGCAGCAAGGCCGACATTATTATTCTTAGAAATGGTCTTCAAAAAGCAATAAGTATTTCACGCGGCATGATCCCATTGTATAGCCTTGATGCTGCCTATATGATTACAGACAGCATTGGATACATCAGGCTGAACAGATTTTCCGAAAGCACTTACAAAGAATTTATGCAGGCAGCCGACGACCTGCAGAAAAAAGGAATGAGCAGTATGATTCTTGACCTGAGAGATAATGGTGGCGGCATTTTAACACAAGCTACCAACATTGCGGATGAATTTTTAAGTGGCGATAAATTAATTACATACACGGTTGGTGAGCATTCCCCCAAAAGAGAATACAGGTGCAGTAAAGAAGGTGTATTCGAAACCGGGAAACTGGTGGTATTAACAAACGAAGGAACTGCTTCTGCGAGTGAAGTATTAACCGGGGCATTGCAGGATTGGGATCGGGCAACGGTTGTGGGTAGACGTAGTTTTGGAAAAGGGCTTGTGCAGGAGCAATTTCAATTAAGTGATGGCTCCGGTCTTCGCCTAACGGTGGCAAGATATTACACACCGCTTGGCCGTAGTATTCAAAAGTCGTATAGAAATGGTATTGATGCCTATAACAATGATTTGATGAATCGCTTTCATAATGGTGAAATGAATTTTGCGGATTCCATAAAGCACACCAATGAAAAATTGTATAAGACAAATTCAGGAAAAGAAGTTTACGGTGGAGGTGGCATAACGCCTGATGTGTTTGTGCCCTATGATACCTTGCCCTACGATAAAGAAGTGGCCAAAGCTTACATAAAAGGAACTATCAGCAATTTCGCCTACACTAATTACCTTAATCATGAGAAGGAGTTTAGCACCTATAAGACACCGGAGTCGTTTAATGAAAAGTATAAGGTGGATGAAGCCACATTAGAAAATCTTAAGAACTATGCAGTGCGTGATTCTATTTATTTAAACATTGGTGATTCCCAAAAAAAAGCACTGCTTTCAAGACAAATAAAAATATTAACCGCCAGGCAAATATGGCGTACAGAAGGGTTGTATGAAGTAAGTAATCCTGATGATGAAACCATAAAGAAGGCGATAGAGTTTTTAAGAAAATAAACTCCACCAACGACGCTACCCTTTCTTAATTCTTTATTTCTCATCATTTTCTCATTTTGCATTTAGTTACTTAAATGCCAAGGATTACAAACTCCTGGCTAAAGCCTCTTATTAACTTTAGTTACCTTTGCTTCAAATCAATTTTTATGTGGAAGAATAATATTTTAGAGACAATTGGTGATACTCCACTCATTAAACTTAATAAAATAACAAAGGAACTTCCATGCCTTGTATTAGCTAAGGTGGAGTATTTTAATCCCGGGAATTCTATAAAAGACAGGATGGCGCTGAAAATGCTTGAAGTCGCGGAACAGGAAGGCAAAATAAAACCCGGAGGGACTATAATAGAAGGTACATCGGGTAATACCGGTATGGGGCTTGCACTTGCAGCAAGCGTAAAAGGGTACAAATGCATTTTCGCGACAACAGATAAACAATCAAAAGAAAAAGCTGATATTTTAAAGGCGGTGGGCGCAGAAGTAATTGTTTGTCCAACAAATGTTGAACCTGACGATCCGCGTTCTTATTATTCAGTATCAAAAAGGTTAGCGGAGGACGTCCCGAATTCATGGTATGTAAATCAATACGATAATCTTGCGAACCGCCTTGCCCATTATGAGCAAACAGGCCCGGAGATTTGGAAACAGACAGAAGGTAAAATAACTCACCTGGTTGTAGCCACTGGCACAGGCGGTACAATTGTAGGTACGGGACAATATTTAAAAGAACAAAATCCTGCTATAAAAATCTGGGCTATTGATAGTTACGGCTCCTTACTTAAAAAATATTTTGATACGGGTGAAATTGATGAAACCGAGGTATATCCATATATAAGTGAAGGCTTCGGGGAAGATTTTGTGCCTGCAAATTATGATATGAAATATATTGATCGTTTTGAAAAGGTTACAGATAAGGAAGGAGCAATTATGGCCAGGCGTATCGCGAAAGAAGAAGGATTATTTTGTGGATATAGTGCCGGGAGTTGCCTGCAGGGATTAATGCAACTAAAGAAGGAATTAAAAAAAGGTGATGTAGTTGTATGCATTTTTCATGACCACGGAAGCAGGTACGTCGCAAAAATCTATAATGATCAATGGATGATGGAGAGAGGATTTCTCGAGGTAAAAACCTTTAAAGACCTTGTTAGCGGACGCGGTGCAAAAAAACTGGTGACCGTTTCACCTAAACAAACAGTCGCCGAAGCAATTGACCTGATGAAAAAATATGACATCGAAAATGTGCCTGTTATGAATGGCGAGGGCATCATAGGGTCATTGAGCGAAGGAGGCCTATTCAACAAAATTTTATCAGATCCTGAAATAAAAAATCACAAAGTAGAGGCAGTGATGGAAAAGGAATATCCGGTAGTCGCTTTTGATACACCCGTTGAAAAACTGAGTAATCTTATTTCCAGGCAAAGTGGTGCTGTTCTTGGTAAAGATGAAAGTGGAAACTACCATATAGTAACGAAATATGATATTATACAGAGCCTTGCAAAATAAATTTCAAATCAACGTTATCAGGTATTGTATTACAACAAATTATTTCTATTTCATTCATCTTATTTTCCCTTAAAGAACCAACTAAATAGTAATTATACCCTCGTTCATTTGGGCTATTTACTAATTGAAGGTTAGTTCAAGTACTATAAATCCGGTAAAAATCTATACCTGAATTATGGGCAATGTCGCTCTTGCTCACCTTTCATTATCACATATCTTTGTTCCAGAAGTTGATTGATGTTGATTTAAGCATTAATCTAAAATATCCAAAATATCCAATTGAAAGACAAAGATTAGAATCTATCCAAGTTCCTTAAAAAATCAAAAATCCGGTATCAGTCAACTTCTATTTTTATTTATCCAATTATCTCTTGATATATCGAATTATTTTGAAGTTAAAGCCAATATCATTTCAAAATAAAAAACATTCATTCTTATGAGAACCACCCAAATCCGTGAAAACTAAAAACCTAGGGAAAACATGAAAATCTAATCCTTAAAAAGCCGTTCTGAAACCAGTGAATTAATTTTCCTGGAAGGAGATACCACTCCTGAAAGAAAGTCCCCCAAGGAGTCTGCCGAAGGCAGACAAAAAAAATTACTTCTGCATTTCTGATTCGTTCAGATTGCAGGAGTTTTTTATTTTACCAATACCTTGCAGTGGTTATCATGTTTATCGATTCCAATAAAATATCGTCGGCAAAAATTTATTCCCGGGTAGTTTCACTTGTGCCCTCGCAAACTGAGCTTCTACACGACCTTGGGCTCAAAGAAGAAGTTATAGGTATTACAAAATTTTGTGTGCATCCAAATGAATGGTATCAGAATAAAACAAGGATCGGTGGAACTAAAAATGTAAATATAAAGTCCATCCATAAGCTTAATCCGGATTTAATAATTGGTAACAAAGAAGAAAATGTAAAAGAACAGGTGGAAGAACTGTCCAGGCATTATAATGTACATGTGACTGAGGTGAATAACCTGCCTGATGCGCTAAATATGATAAATGAGATAGGTTCATTAATTGGAAAACGCAAAGAAGCCCTCCACATTTCTAAAAAAATTAGTCGTGAATTCCGAAACCTACAAGACACAATAACCGAAAAAAAGAAAATTAAATCGGCTTACCTGATTTGGAAAGATCCTTTAATGGCCGTTGGCGGCGATACTTTTATTAATGATATGATGCAGTATTGCGGGCTTGAAAATATTTTTTCTTCAGCAAAACGTTATCCCGAAATTTCTTTGGAAGATTTAAAAAATAATTGTGAATTAATTTTATTGTCGTCTGAGCCCTACCCTTTTAAAGAAAGACATCTTAAAGAAATGCAATTAAAAATTCCCGATTCTAAAATTATGTTGGTTGACGGGGAAATGTTTAGCTGGTATGGAAGCAGGTTACTAAAAGCGACAGGTTATTTTGAAAAATTATATGCAAAATTACACGGCCTGTGATTTCCTGACCGCTCCTAATAAATTTTGTTATTTCTCAATTTCGTGTAGGTTTGCATACATCTTTAAAAAAAATTTCATGGCATCAAAAAAAATTACCGATCTACTGGGTGAAAAAGCTGAGAACTTATTAACCCACAAAGCTATTATTGACAAATCAACACTTACTTTGCCATCACCCAATTATATTGACGAAATTTTCGTGAACAGCAACAGGAATAACCGGGTGGTACAAAGTATGCAAATGCTTATGAGTCATGGCCGCCTTGCCGACACAGGCTTTTGCTCAATTTTTCCTGTTGACCAGGGCATAGAACATAGTGCCGGCGCATCTTTTTCGCCAAATCCTATTTATTTTGATCCTGAAAATATTGTTAAGCTCGCGATTGAAAGTGGCTGTAATGGCGTCGCTTCTACTTTTGGCGTGCTGGGTATTGTGAGCAGAAAATATGCACATAAAATTCCATTCATCGTAAAAATAAATCACAACGAATTGTTGAGTTATCCTAATAAATATGATCAAACTTTGTTTGGTACTGTGAGGAGTGCATACAACATGGGTGCGGTAGGCATCGGGGCAACTATTTATTGGGGCAGCCAGGAAAGTACACGCCAAATAAGAGAAATTAGTGAAGCATTTGAACTGGCACATGAATTGGGCATGTGTACTATATTATGGTGTTACATGCGCAACAACGCTTTTAAAGTAGATGGCGTGGACTATCATACAGCAGCCGATTTAACGGGCCAGGCAAACCACATTGGTGTAACTTTACAGGCGGATATTATCAAGCAAAAAATGCCGACAAATAATGGCGGCTATAATGCTGTTAAATTTGGAAAAACCTCTAAGCTTGTATATGAGAATTTGAGTACCGACCATCCTATTGATCTCTGCCGTTACCAGGTGTTAAATTGTTATAGCGGTAAAATTGGTTTGATAAATAGTGGTGGTGAGAGTAAGGGCGCTTCCGATTTGGTAGACTCTGTAGAAACCGCCGTGATTAACAAGCGTGCAGGTGGAATGGGATTGATTTTAGGCAGAAAAGCCTTTCAAAGGCCCTTTAAAGAAGGGGTGGAATTGTTAAATGCAACACAGGATGTTTATCTTGATAATAGCATAACTGTGGCGTAAGAATAAAAGTCAATCGTCAAGAAGTCAACAACGAATGCCTCAAAGACAAATCAAATGACAAACGACGTTTTATGAAACAGGAAGAAGATTTTTATGCTAACCTTGCCGGGGAAGAAGGTGAAACTGAAGAAACCAAACGAAGATGGTTTCGCCGGATCAAAAAAGGAATTACAACATCTACTAAAGATAAGAAAGAAGCCCCCGACGGGTTATGGACCAAATGCCCGAACTGCCGTTATACCTGTACCGTTACAGAATTAAGAGAGAATTTATTTGTATGCCCGAAATGCGAGTACCACCACAGAATAGGAAGCGCCGAGTATTTTGAAATTATTTTTGATGACGATAGTTACACGGAGCTTTTTGCAAACATTCGATCCAAAGATTATTTGGGCTTTGTTGATCTTAAACCCTATGAACAAAGGTTGAAAGAAACTTATGCGAAATCAACCATTCACGATTCTATTACAGTTGCACATGGCAAAATAAATTCCATTGACATGGTAATAGCATGTATGGATTTTGAATTTATTGGCGGAAGCCTCGGTAGCGTAATGGGCGAAAAGATTGTGAGAGCTTGCGATTATTGTTTGGAACGCAGGATTCCGTTTATGATTATTAATAAAAGTGGCGGTGCCCGAATGATGGAAAGCGCATTTTCATTAATGCAATTGGAAAAAACTTCCGGATCGCTATCCAAAATGTCTGATGCAAAAATCCCTTATATATCTCTCTGCACTGATCCTACATTTGGAGGAACGACCGCGTCATTTGCCATGCTTGGTGATATCATTATTGGCGAACCCGGTGCCCTTATCGGCTTTGCCGGCCCCCGGGTAATAAAAGAAACCATCAAAAAAGATCTACCCCCCGGTTTTCAACGCAGCGAATTTTTGCTGGAGAATGGATTTCTTGATTTCATTATTTCCAGGAAAGAACTTAAAGAAAAGCTGGAGCAGCTATTAATTTTATTTAAAAGCTAAAATCGTGAATTGTAAATTGTGAATTGTGAGATTTGCATTAGCGATGGCCCGCCACTCACAATTACCTATTCACCAATTGACCATGGATATTAGCAACCGGAAAGCATATCACGAATATAATATTGAAGCAAAATATATTGCCGGTCTTGTGTTGACCGGTACTGAAATAAAATCATTGCGTGCCGGTAAGGCCAGCTTTAATGATAGTTACTGCATTTTTTTTAAGGGAGAATTGTTTGTAAAAAGTCTTCATATCTCTGAATATAGTTTTGGAAATATTCACAATCATGAGCCAATGCAGGAAAGGAAACTATTATTGCAGAAAAAGGAATTACGTAAGCTTGAGAGCAAAATAAAGGAGAAAGGATATTCTATTATTCCTTTAAAAATATTCATTGCTGAAAACGGTTTTGCGAAAATGGAAATCGGGCTTGGCAAAGGCAAAAAAATCTTCGATAAAAGGGAAACGATTAAAGCAAGAGAAACAGATAGAGATATTAAGAGAAAGTACGGAGTATAATTTACTCGTCTAACACTCACTTAAACTCAACGGAACATTTATAGCGAGTCCTCCATCAGAGGTTTCTTTGTATTTGCTGTTCATATCCATTGCGGTATTCCACATAGTTTTTATTACATTATCAAGACTTACTTTTGCATAGTCAGGGGCACTCTGTAATGCAAGCTGACAAGCTGTTATAGCTTTTATCGCTCCCATGGTATTTCTTTCTATACACGGTATTTGTACAAGTCCGTTAATAGGGTCGCACGTCATTCCAAGGTGATGTTCCATTGCAATCTCGGCAGCCATTAAAGCTTGCCGCTGGGTTCCCCCCATGCATTCAGTGAGGGCGGCCGCTGCCATTGATGACGAAACACCAATCTCCGCCTGGCAACCACCCATTGCTGCAGATATGGTTGCACCTTTTTTGAACATACAGCCTACCTCGGAAGCAGTTAATAAAAATTGTACAATCTTATCCGGCGTATTAGCGTCTGAAAAAATAATGTAATAGGCTAGTACTGCAGGAATAACTCCGGCTGCACCGTTAGTAGGCGCCGTTACCACTCTTCCGAATGCAGCATTTTCTTCGTTTACAGCAAGTGCAAAGCAACTTACCCAATCAAGAATATATTTAAAATCATTTCCGCCTTCTTTAATCACTTTTATCCATGAATCAAAATCACTGTATTCTTTTTCCTTTAATAATTTTTTATTCAGAAGAGCAGCCCTGCGCTTTACATTTAGTCCACCGGGTAATACACCATTCGTGTGACAGCCCCGGAAAATGCATTGCTTCATTACTTCCCAAATATTTAATAGACCCGATAATGTATCTTTTTCGGATCTCCATGTATTTTCATTTTCCATTACAATTTCACTAATGCTCATACCGGTTTTCATACACCAATGTAATAAGTCATCAGCATCGTTTATAGGAAAGGGTAATACCACATCACTGTCACCGCTCAGTTGCTCGCCCTCTTTAAGAACAAAGCCCCCTCCTATTGAATAATATGTTTCAGCAATGTGATCATTGTTATCTAAAACGGCTAAAAATGTAAGGGCATTGGGATGAAAGGGAAGCGTTTCAGTAATTAAGAATTCTATATCTTCCACCGGTTCAAAATCAATTTCATATTTGCCATTCAAAATTAATTTCTTCATGGCTTTGATATCATTGATTTTAGCATCAATCATATTCACATCAAAGGTTACCGGATCCTCACCACTCAGGCCCAACTGCACGGCGATATCTGTTCCATGCCCTTTCCCGGTTTTAGCGAGTGAACCATATAACAATATTTCCAGCCGGTTAACTTTGCTTAATAAGCTTTTATTTTGAAGAGACTGTAAAAATAAATTTGCCGCCCGCCATGGACCCAGGGTGTGACTGCTCGATGGCCCCACTCCTATTTTAAACATATCAAAAACCGAGATTGCTTCGTGATTCAACTTGACCTTTTTATTTTACCAAAGTTATACAAACAAAGTGGGTTCATTTACCGAATAGATATCCGATAGAGAAAGAAAAAATTAAATGAACCCTTTCTGATAAATTGGAACAGCCTGGTTAAAAAAAGGCTTTGATTTATCAAAGCCTCAAATAATCTTTGCTTAAAAATTATTGTATGTCAACTATATGAACATCAAATATGAGGTAAGACTTTGCAGGAATAACCACATTGCCACTGTTGTCTTTTACAGCGTTGGAACCATAAGCCAGTGTAGGGGGAATATATAAAGTCATATCTCCGCCTTTACTTATGAGTGGAAGAGCCTTTTGCCATCCGAGTATTACCTGACCCAGTTGCAAGGTTGCAGTACTGCCTGCTGCCGTTGAATCAAATACCTGACCGCTAAAAAAAGTTCCTCTATACGTTACCGTTAAAGTTGTGCATAGATTAGCTATACCCGTCCCTGAACCCGCATTATTGATTTTATAAAAAAATCCCGCAGATGCTTCTGTGGCAATTATTGAAGAATCTTCAAGGGTTTGTCTCAATGAATCAATCTCTGCAGCGGGAGGTGTAACGGTTACATCAGTATAATTACATTTGGTATCGCCTTTTGCGCAACCGGCAATTACAAAAACAGATGCAATAACTAAGACAGTAAATACTTTTTTCATAACCTTAAAATAATTTCTGCAAATTAAGACCATATATATTACTTAACCGCTGCATCGTCGGCGTCCCTTTTAAATTTTAACTCTTTATACAGTTGTTCATTATTTTCCCATTTAAATTTCATACGGAATACCGCAAAAAAAACGGCAATAGCTAAAACACCAACCACAATTACAATCACCTGCGACCCCGAGATATAGATCATTGATTTATACCAGTTATGAAAAATGACAGCCACCAAAATCGGCAGCGCAAATACTAAGCCGATGGGAAGCCCCCGGGCAAGTTGTCGAAAAAAAGTTTTCTCTTTATTCCTGTTCTTTTCCCAGAATTCAATAAAAAGTTTTTCATCTGTAGTAAGCATACGGCAAATTTACCTGCTAAATTCCCGGATAAAAAATTTTCGATCCCTTGCATGATTTAAGCCATTTTTTGGAATTCAATCAATAACATGTAGGTTTGCTCTCATTAAAAACAACACTGTGAAAATTGAGCAGGCTCTTGTAGTTTACCTTTTAAAACATAAAGAAATTTCTCTCCAGGGTATTGGTACTTTTAAAATTGACGCCGTAATACCAGAAAGTACTGATAATGATAAACCCGTTATTATACCACCTGAAGCTATTTCATTTATTTATAATCCGAAAACACCTGAAAATGATGAGCTCATTGATTTTATAGTTGTACATACCAAAAAAATAAAACCTCTTGCATCGGCAGACCTGGATTCTTTTTTAACTCTTGGACGCCAATTTCTAAATATTGGTAAACCATTCACAATCCAAAATCTTGGAACTCTTGAAAAATTAAATAACGGCGATCTTGAATTTAAGCCGGGCCCGCTTATTCAAAAAGTGGAAGTACCTAAATCAAAAATTGAAGATGAAGGGGCGGAGCAGCACGAGGAAAATCTGTTCAACGATTATCAAAGGGCATCTCCGGCTAATAATGGCAGAACAATTCTTATTATTTTGATTATTGTTTTGTTGGGATTGGGTGCCTGGGCTACCTGGTACTATGGTTTTAGAAAAAGTGAAACAGAGCCTATTGACACAACTGATACTATTATTCCGATAGAAGACACTGCTGAATCTTCCCGGGCGAAAGATTCATTGGCAGCAGTCCAACGAATCGCTGACAGTCTTAATAATATCAAAAAGAATCCTTCGGACAGCTTTACTTTTAAAGTAGTTGTAAGGGAAACGATGGATAAAAATGTTGCTTTAGCAAGAGTTGCTAAATTAAAAACTTATGGAAGAAATGTGATAATGTACACCGATGATTCCATAATATATAAAGTTGCCCATCCCTTTATGCGGCCACTGGCAGATACTACCAGGGTTATAGATTCTTTAAACAGGTATTTTTATATGGGCAAAGCACACCTCGATAGGAAATAGCATTTTCGCTTCTATTACTGTTTCCCTTTATTTTCATTTACGTTGTTGTTCTATTATTATAGCACCGGAATATTTTCAAAGTTTCGTGAAACTTAAATGCAGGTAAACGCGTATTTATGAATATCTTTTCCCGCTATAAATTTTTAAGTTAACTGAAATTCATGCAAAAAACCGGAGGAATTAGTGTAATCATTCCTACCTATAATGAAGAGGTATACGTTGGGTCGCTTATTCGTTACTTACGGCTACATACTCCTGGTCATATTCAAATAATCGTTTCAGACGGAGGTAGCACAGACGAAACCGTTGCCATTGCATCGCGTGAAGGGGCGACTGTGGTAAAAAGTGATAAGAAGAGCAGGGCTGTTCAGATGAATTATGGGGCTTCCTTCGCAGAAGAAAATATTTTATATTTTGTACATGCTGATTGTTTGCCTCCTAAAAATTTTTACCCTGGAATTATTAAATCATTTCACGATGGTTATTCGCTGGGCAGATACTGTACGCGGTTTGACAGCAAAAGCAATTTATTAAAAATAAATGCCTTCTTTACACGGTTCGACTGGTTCATTTGCTACGGCGGTGATCAAACATTTTTTATTAAAAAAGAAGTCTTCAAACAGCTTAATGGTTTTGATGAGAACATGGCGATAATGGAGGATTTTGATATAGTGAAAAGGGGGCGTAAATCTTTTCGATATGCAATCCTGAAAGATAAGGTTTTGGTATCTGCACGTAAATACAATAATAATAGCTGGATAAAAGTTCAAAAAGTTCACCACACAATTGTTAAGATGTATCACCAAGGTGTTAAGCCCGAAATTCTTATTGAAAAATATAAGCAATTGCTTGATTATCCTTAAAATCTATTTTTAATTCTTAATAAATTTTAGATGCCAAAATCAATATCAATTTCCTCGTCAACATCACTTAATACTTTTAGTTGATAAAAGCTTTTATTAAGTTCTTTTATTTGATGGATAGTATCTGTGTAAACAGACGCACTGCTCCATTTTTTATTTTCAAATAATGCAGGAATAAAATGCTTCATTCCTAATAAATAATAGCCTCCATCTTTCGCAGGGCCAATAACAGTTTCATTTTTTGCAAGTGCCTCAAAACCTTCGTTTAAAATATCACTTGTCAGGTCAAAGCAATCGCTTCCAATGATAATTATTTTGTCGTAGCCATTATTAAATAAATCTTCAAATGCATTTTTCATACGCTCCCCAAGATTATAACCCCGTTGCAGAAACTTTTTATAAATTTCATTTTCCCAAAGATCACTGTGATTGATAAAGTCCTCGTAAAAAATAAATTTATCGGCGCCTGATTCCTTAGAAACACTGTGAGTATGTATCAAGAGTAAATTATAAATTTCAAGCGCTCTTTGTTGTCCAACAGTTGCTGCCAACCTGGTTTTCACTTTCCCTGGCACGGGATTTCTTACAAAAATTATCAGGGCTGATTTCAAAGCAGGTTATTTATGGAATAGTTTTGTTTTGTAATTGGAAGGGTTACCTCCAAAAGTTTAATTATCTGTTTTATAATGATCTAAAAAAAGATTCCAATCATATTTCTTAAATTTTATTTTAGGGTTACTTCCTTCAGGTATTACCTTAATTTTCATCAATATTTTTTTCATATTGCTTTTACCACCAAAATCTCCGCGAAACCAACCCATTAAAGCCGGCAGGTATACAATATTTTTTGATGAATCATATTGTGCTTCACCTGTAAGGTATGCTTTGGTCGCAATGTCTAATTGCGGATTTAAGTTTTCAGGATTATAAAACGCAATTGGAGGACAGCTTTTAGCTCCACAATTTAAAGCGAAATGAATACGGTAATCTACTTTGCTAACCCGTAAATCTTTTTCTGTTTTATTCGGGAAAACTTTATTTAGATAACCAAGGCTCCATTTTATTTTTGAATGTCGGAGTATCCCATGCTCGATATCATCAAGACTCAATTTTTTATTGGCAACTTCTATTTGTTTACTTTTAAAAAACTTATTCCTGCTTTTATATTTTTCCGGATTTTTTTTTAAGATTACCTGGGTAAACCCATTATATAAATTTATCCAAAATGCTTTCTTCTCATCATCGGAATGCAGCTTACTTACTAATTCATCATAATTAATATTTTTAAGTTCACTTACCAGGGAATCTACCGGCTCCCCTGTTTTAACCGCATATACGAACTGTTGCGACGCTTCAACTAATACATTGGATGACTTCAAATTAGTCACGATTTCTGGTTCTAATATAGTTGCAATACCGGCTTCCTGTTCATTAATTTTTCCCGAAAGCCATTTAGTTAAATCGGCACTATTTAAAGACGCTGCATCAGTGATTGCGATGATCCTGTTTTTTTTATTAATAACAAGAGTGTATGGATACGAAGGTGGTTGAAATAGAGATATGAACTTATTTTGATCATCAGAAATTACAGAGAATGGAAACGGCGATCTTGCCGCAATAAATTTATTAAGCTTTCCATGTTCTTCATTTGACACCAAAAGAATTCGTACATTATTTTTAAATTCAGCATGCAGCTCATTTAAATGTGGTAAGGCTTTTACGCAGGGAATACACCATGTTCCAAAAAAATCAATAATGGTAAGTTGGTTTCCCAGTTCATTTAAAGACGCTGCCGTTGTATCATAATTTAAAATCTTTGTGAATTCGAAATCAGCGACTATGTCGCCATTTTTGTAAGCTTGCTGGGAATTCCCATTGATCATTAAAAGACAAAATAATACTGAAAAGAAAAATTTCATGTGGGGAGGTTAATCACTGTTTAAACAATATACGTACATTCAAACTTAAAAGTTTGAAAATTTAATATTCCCGGTATGGATAACATGATTGCAAAAATTAAGGAAACAGCCCTCTTTCTACGGGTGCAGGGAATTGATCAACCAACCATAGGTGTCGTTTTAGGAACAGGCTTAGGCGCATTATCAGGCAAAATTGAAAATTCAATATCAATTCCCTATTCATCAATTCCTAATTTCCCTGAAGCAACAGTCGAGTTCCATAAAGGGCAATTAATTTATGGCACATCAGGTACGAAAACTGTTTTGGTAATGCAGGGCCGCTTTCATTATTATGAAGGTTATTCCATGCAACAAATTACCTTTCCCATAAGAGTAATGAAAGAATTAGGCGTGCAAAATCTACTACTCAGTAATGCGGCAGGTGGCATTAATAATAAGTTTATGAAAGGAGATCTTGTTTTGATTGATGATCATATTAACCTGCTACCCGAAAATCCATTACGCGGTCTTATTGAGCCGACATTTGGAAATCGCTTTGTGGATATGTGCACGCCCTATGATAATTATCTCAATAAAAAAATGAACGAAACGGCCTCGGAACTTTCAATTAATTTAAAGAATGGTATTTATGCCGCCGTCCAGGGGCCTAACCTTGAAACGAGAGCAGAATACAGGTATTTAAAAAACATTGGAGCCGATATGGTAGGGATGAGCACGGTTCCGGAAATAATTGTGGCCAATCATGTAGGAATAAAATGTGCAGCGGTAAGTGTAATAACTGATGAATGTGACCCCGATAATTTAAAGCCTGTTAACATCAGTGAAATTATACAGGTAGCCGGGGAAGCTGATCATGTATTAAGTGAGTTACTTATAAAAATGATACAAATAATTTGACATAACTGGTTGGAGTAAACGCTTATTGATTTAATTTATCGCAATATCAGTTAAGGATTTTCCACAGTTTTATCTTGAGCCAGTTCTGCATCATCAGGCTCGCTTTTCATATCCCTGTCAAATGAATAGAGTGATTCACCCGAAGCTCTTACCCCTCCTGCAATTTTTAATTTGTCCAGCATATTCATTACCATAGTTTCCTCTTCTGTTTGTTCTTTTACAAACCATTGCATAAAATTCCATGTCGCCCAATCTTCCTCATCAAAGCTCATTTTTACGATTTTATAAATCTCCTTGGTATTTTCAACTTCATGCTCAAATGTTTTTTCAAAACAATCCAACACATTAGCAGGATCTGCAGGCGGAGCCGGTATCATCTCGACTTTTACAGTAGAACCACGCTGCAATATATATTCAAGAATTTTCATCATGTGGGTTCGCTCTTCGTTGGCATGGCGGAAAAGAAAGTTTGAAATACCATCATACCCCTGCGTATTAGCCCATGCGCCATACGAAAGATAGATTTGAGAAGCAGACGCTTCTTTTGTCATCTGGTGGTTTAATACCTTACGTAAAGTCTCGCTTAAGCGGTTTGTGTTCATTTGTTTTCTGATTCATTGAGTTATCAATACTTGGCTACATCGAAATTAACGCTTTGGCAGGAAACGGATACGTATATTAAATCACCCATTTTTTCGTATAGCCCTTATAGTAATGTCTTTCCGCTTTAAAAAAATTTTTTAAAAATAGTTTCTAAAATATTTGCATATCTAAAAAGTATTTATAATTTTGCATCCATCTGGTCTGAGATTATCGGACAACTACAATTCCCAATCCACATTTTCTAATAAACCGCTTTAATAAGTTATAGTACTTTCTGTATCTTATTCCAATCGTCGGCGTGAAAGATTAACACAGGTTGATCCTCATATCTTTTGTATCTCCGCTTACAATTTTATTTAAACTCTAAACTACAAAAGAATGAAAAAGTTCTACACTCTCGTGTTAACAGTATTAAGCGTATTTAGTTTTCAATTTACTAACGCTCAAAACGGCCCTAACTTATTAGGCGCAAAAGGTACATTCAGTGCTCCATTTATCACAGTTAATTCCAGCGCTGCTTCATGTACAAAATCCGGTTCAGCCAGTTACAATCCTGAGGGCAATATAGGAAATGCCTTAACAGGTTGTACATCTTCAGGTTCGGCTCTTCCGTGTTCAGGCTATACCTATACTTCCGCCAGTGGCGGTTTAGGCCCTGAGTTCAGGTACACTATCATAAAAAATATCGGTGACGATAATGGTGGTAACTGTATTAAAGGCGATTGGAGAGGACAAGACCATACCGGTGACGGTGGTTATTTTATGGCGGTAAATGGTGCCCCTAATGGTACTTACAGTAATATATTTTATCAAATAAAATCTATTCCTGTGTGTCCTGGTACCCAATATGAATTTTCTGCATGGGTACTAAATATATTACCCAAAACAAGTTCTGCTGCCAAGGCAGGTTCTGAGCCAAATATCTCTTTTAAGGTTATTACTTCAAGCGGAACACAAACAATAGGAACTTCCGGACCTATAGCTTACACCAATGCACCAACATGGGTTAAAGTGGGTGGTACGTTCACCGCTTCAGCTTTAACAACGTCTGTTGATTTGCAGGTTGTAAACGCAACGGCTGTTGCCAGTGGTAATGACCTCGGTTTAGATGATATTTCATTTAACGTGGCAACTTCAAATATTGCAATCACAGGCGCTAATGGCGGTCCGGCTTTAACCTCCACATGTGAGGGAAACAGCTTTTCAATAAAATATGTTGTAACTGATATTACTCATACCAACACATGGTACAAATGGCAGAAAAGTGTTGACGGTGGTGCTACTTATGTGGATAGCTCTCTTGGTGCACAAACTGCAGTTTATACCGGTGATACTTTTACATTGCCTTTCTCATTTAGTAATGTTAAGCCTGGTATGACTGGTAATAAGTATCGTTTAATTGTTTCTACTTCAGAAGCCGGTTTATCCAACCCGGGTTGTACTTACCTGAATGAATATACCTTGCTCGTAAATGCATGTGGAGCTTTACCTGTTACTTTAACCGGTTTCAACGGTAAATATTCAAATGGGGTTTCAATATTAGATTGGCAAACAAGCCAGGAAATAAACAGCGATCATTTTGAATTATTTAAAAGTAATGACGGCCAGGATTTCAAATCCATTGCAATTATTAAAAGTGCAGGTTTCAGCAGTGCGGCTAAAAATTATTCTTACCAGGATAATTCACCAAACACAGGTAAATATGTTTACTACCGTTTGAAGCAAATTGATCAGAATGGCAAATATACCTTCTCATCAATTGTGAAGCTTTCAATAGGAGTAAATGCAGCGGCTGTAGTTTATCCTAATCCATTTGTAAATGACTTTACTGTTTCATTCAGCGCAACTAAAACTGCTACTGCAACTTTAAAATTACAAAACAGCACAGGACAGTTAATGTTCTTAAAAACGATTAATGTAAACAAAGGCAACAATTCTATCTTAATAAACAATCTGCCTTCAATAAAATCGGGAGTCTATTATATGAGTGTTAGTAACGATGAGTTGAATTTCAACAGCAAATTACAGAAGTTATAAATTTTTATAACAGCCATGAAGCCGTCTCAATTATTTGAGGCGGCTTTTTTTATTGGAACATCCCTTGCTAAATTGCGTGGCCTTTAACTTTTGATAAACAATATTTTTAATTTTGTCTTGAAATGATACAATAACTTTATAGACATGAGGCAAATAATCTTTTTATTGCCGTTCTTATTTTATGCGAAGTTTTCAATTGCCCAACAATTTAATGAAAGCCGGTACCGGATTAATATACCCGATTCACTAACAAATACAACCGATGGAATTGCCGGTTATATAAATGCTCACTTTACGAGCGATGAACAAAAAATTCGTACCAATTATAACTGGGTAATTTCCAATTTGAAGTATGATAAAGACAGTGCGAACATAATTAATGGCGGTATCGATCATGAGGCAAAAGTAACCGTAGCATTGAAACGAAGAAAAGGAGTTTGCGAGAACTTTGCAGCAATCTTTAACGATATATGTTGGAAGACAGGGCTCTCGTCATTTGTGGTAAATGGTTACACCAAGCAATCAGGCAGGGTTGATAAATCGGGACATAGCTGGTGTGCAGTATTCATAAATAAAAACTGGTATTTATTTGACCCTACATGGGATGCCGGTAATGCCATAAATCCGGAATATTTTATGGTACAGCCACCCGATTTCATAAGTTCGCATATGCCTTATGATCCTTTGTGGCAATTATTAAATTATCCTGTTTCACATGAGCAATTTTACAGTGGCAATTTTTCCGGGAAAAACAATGCACCTTTCGTTAACTACCAGGATTCAGTTGCCGCATACCTGCTGATGGATAGTCTTCATAAATTTAAATCGACAGCATTAAGAATTCAAAACCAGGGCTTATACAATCCCCGCATAAAAGATAACTATAACTATGTTAAGATGAATCTTGAGATAATAAACCAGGACAATGCGCTGGACTTATACAATTCGGCTATGGCAGATCTTAATGATGCAACAACCGTCCTTAATAATTTTATCCAATACAGGAACAATCAATTTACTCCTGAAAAGCCTGATGAGGAACTACAACTTATGCTTGGCGATTTAGGTAATAAGATTGACTCTTCAATCAAAAAATTAGATGGCGTAGATAAATCGCCTGCCACGCTTACATTGGGTACAGAGCCCGTGAGAGAAAGATTAAATATCTTAACACAAAAAATAAAGGTTCAAAAAACTTTCTTACAGCAATACTTATCTACTTCAAAACCTGAGAGAAAAAAACTCTTTTATTAAAATAAAACTTTGGGGAATGAAGCAATTGAGATCGACTTGAGAGAACTAAGAAGTGCGCTGCAATAGAGCCAACAACCAATACTCAACTTGTTTATGAAATCAAAAATATTGAACGCAAAAAGTTTATTATTAATACTGGTTGCTATACATACATGCCAGGCATTTGCCCAGCACAAAGAATATTATCCCGATCCTGATACAGCCATACAAAGTCGCCTTGAAGAATGGAAAGATTTAAAATTTGGGTTGTTGATGCACTGGGGAGCCTATAGCCAATGGGGCATTGTGGAGAGTTGGAGCATTTGCCCCGAAGATTTAAGTTGGGCAACAGGCGCGAGAAAAAAAGGCGCAGCCGATAATTATAATGATTACGTAAAGGCATACGAAAATCTCAAAACGACCTTTAATCCTGAAAATTTTAATCCTGAAAAGTGGGCAAGCGCAGCAAAGGAGGCTGGAATGAAATACCTGGTGTTCACGACCAAACATCACGATGGATTTTGCATGTTTGATTCTAAGTACACCGATTATAAAATCACTGATAAAGATTGCCCTTTTTCAACAAATGCAAAAAGTAATGTTACCAAAGAAGTCTTTTCAGCATTTCGCAAACAAAATTTTTGGATAGGCGCATACTTCTCCAAGCCTGACTGGCATTCAGATTTTTATTGGTGGAAAAAATTTCCCGCCAGCGATCGTAATTGTAATTATTCTATTCAAAAACATCCGGACCAATGGAAAAAATTTGTTGACTACACACACAACCAGGTTGGCGAATTAATGAGCGATTATGGAAAAATAGATATTCTTTGGTTAGATGGCGGCTGGGTCCGGAAGAAAACTGATGATGAGGTAAAAGATGAACTGCTGGAAGTATATGAGGGTAGCCGATGGACCCGCAATCCACAAAGCCAGGACATTAATATGCCCGAATTAGTAAAAGAAGCCAGGGCAAAGCAACCCAAATTAATTGTTGTGGACAGGGCTGTACCTGGGGAACAGCAAAACTATTTAACTCCCGAGCAAAATATACCGCAAACTGGTTTGTCTTATCCGTGGGAAACCTGCATGACAATGGGCAATAGCTGGAGTTATGTTCCAAACGATGCATATAAACCTGCGGATATAATCATTAAAAATCTTGCGGATATTGTGAGTAAAGGAGGAAATTATTTATTGAACATTGGCCCGGGACCTGATGGTGAATTAGACCCCACGGCATATCAACGCCTGAAAGAAATTGGTGGCTGGATGAAAACCAATGGAGAATCAATTTATGGCAGCCGTATGTTTGAAAGTTTCGGGGAGGGTGATTCAATTCGATATACACAATCGAAAGATGGCAAGAAAAAATATATTTTCCTTTTCGATTTTCCTAAGGATAAATTATTGCTGACAAAAATTTCCTTCTCAAAAAATGCTAAAGTCGAACTGTTAGCTAACGGAAAAAAACTTTCCTGGAAACAAAAAGAAAAAGGAGTGGAAATAAATTTTCCTGCATCAATGAAATCATCTTCATGGTATGTATGGGTATTGAAGGTGCGGAATTGATGAATAGATTTATATGAAAAGAACTTATTAGTGCCCGGGACTGGATTCGAACCAGCACAACCTTGCGGATGCTGCGACCTGAACACAGTGCGTCTACCAATTTCGCCACCCGGGCTTGCTTGCAAATATAATTTCAAATCCAGTTAAAATATTATTTTATATTGAACACTTTTTTTAAATTATTTTTATGGGCGGCAACTCATAACCATATTTTTCTATGATCTTTAACGGTCACCAAAAATTAAATCGCTATGACTTTTAAAAATGCAATAAGTTGGTTTGAAATACCATCAACCGATTTAGACCGGGCAGCTAAATTTTAAGAAACAATTTTTGATACCACGCTCACTGCAATGGATACACCAAACATTAAAATGCGTATGTTTCCACTTGAAGATATGATGACAGGGGTTGGCGGTGCGATTGTAAACAGCGATGGTTTTCATGTACCTTCTGAAACAGATGGCCCGTTACTTTACTTAAATGCGAATCCTGATGTGCAACATGTATTAGATAAGATAGAGGCAGCCGGCGGAAAAATTATTGTGCCCAGGACTGCCATTGGAGAATATGGTTTCATGGGTGCCTTTATCGATACCGAAGGAAACCGTATAGGTCTGCATTCAATTCAATAAAAATAAATTATCCTAAAATTGTATTATGAAAAAATTATGCATTGTAATCGCAATCATCCTGCCTATGGTATTTCAATTTTGCTCTTCTACAAAAAAATCCAAAAATGTAATGGCCACGCCAAAAATTACTTACG
Organism: Chitinophagales bacterium; assembly: GCA_038258875.1. Taxonomy (GTDB): domain Bacteria; phylum Bacteroidota; class Bacteroidia; order Chitinophagales; family Chitinophagaceae; genus Ginsengibacter. The sequence goes on along the minus strand of JBBSPK010000007.1, from coordinate 2,439 downwards.
TCGCAGATGTACAGCCCCTGATTGTCGGGAATTGTTCTCCGTGCCATATTCCTCCGAAAGGAAATAAAAGAGCTTTTGATAATTACGATTCTGTAAAGGTGAATATTGACGAAATGATTGCACGAATAGAGAGGCAGCCTGATGAGAAAGGATTTATGCCGTTCAAACACCCAAAACTTCCTGATTCAACCATTATGGTTTTCGTAAACTGGAAAAACGATGGTTTGCCCGAAAAATAAATTAATCACTGCAGACAGATACTTTTACAAAAAAAACGGGCGATTAAGCCCGTTTTTTAGTAAAGAAAATTCTCTAAATTCTATGCTTGTTCTGCCGCTGCATTAATTGAAGATTCTGCAATACCTGTTAACGTTTCATCCGCCTCTTTTTCTTCATCCAACGTTTTCTGCAAAAGTGAAGCGACTTCATCCTCCCCGAGGGTTTTTGCAAATGCGCATAATGTACCGTAAGAAGCAATTTCATAATGTTCCACTTTTTGAGCGGCCGAAATAATTCCAGCGTCACGAACAACCCCTTCTTCTGTGTCTTCCATAATTTCTTCTGCTTCTTTTACTAGCCCTGCCATGGCCTCGCATTTTTTTGCCCTGGCCGCTTTACCCAAAATTTCAAAAGCCTGTTCTACTCTTTGCACCTGCTCTTTAGTTACTTCAAGGTGATCAGTTAGTGCATCTACCAGTTCTTGTGAAGTTGCATTTTTTATCATCTTTGGAATTGCCTTTGTCAAAGCCTTCTCTGCCCAGTAAATATCTTTTAATTCATCCTCGAAAAGGTCCCGAAGCCCCTGGGATGATTTTGAGTCATTTTTTTGTGCACTCTTCGTACTGGTTTTATTACCGTTTTGAGAAGCATTGGATTTCGATGTAGTAGATTTCATGATTATTTTGTTTTATTGTTAAGAAATATTTGTTATAGGGATAGTAATAAATATGCCAGATTATTTTCTAAAAAAATACATTCAATAAATGGTAAAATGCCTTCATTATTTTAACGTTGTAGAAAAGAGTGTGGAAAAAAATACATATGTATACATCGGTTTATTCCCGAAAATTAATTGCTTTTCGGCGGGTACTCATCGGAAACTGGGACCAAATGACTCTCCATTTTACTTCTTCTTTTTTAAATGAATAGATAAACGAAAATTTATCTGGCATATATTTTACTTTAGCTGTCATATGCCTACACAAAAATTGAATTTAGCTTCTGAAAAAAATACCCGGAAAACCGTATTCACAAAAGATTTACAGCCCATGCTTGCAACACTAGTTGATAAGCCCTTTGATGAACCGGGGTGGTTATACGAAGTAAAATGGGATGGTTACCGTGCAATAGTTTACCTAAATAAGGGCAACGTAGAAATGCGATCAAGAAATAATAAATCTTTCAACGAAAAATTTTATCCTGTTCATGAAGCGCTGAGCCGGTGGAAAGTAAATGCAGTAATCGATGGTGAAATAATTGTTGCGAATGAAAAAGGAATTTCGAATTTCAGCAATCTCCAGGGTTGGCGCAGCGAAGCAGATGGCGAATTAATCTTGTATATGTTTGATATTTTATGGCTCGATGGCCATGATCTCACCGGTCTCCCTCTTACAAGGCGAAAAGAAATTTTACAGGGTGTTGCGCCGGACATCAATAACATCAGGCTCAGCGAAAGTTTTGACGCAGGTGCTAACGAATTTTTTGAGGTCGCAAAAAAAATAAACCTGGAAGGTATCATTGCTAAAAAAGCTGATAGTAAATATTTTCCCGGCGAACGATCCAAAGAATGGCTCAAGATAAAAACAGGCAAAAGGCAGGAAGTGATTATTGGCGGTTATACCAAAAATGAAGGCAGCAACAAACCGTTTAGTTCTTTGCTCGTTGGTGTACTTGAGAATGGAAAACTGGAATATACCGGTAAAATAGGAACAGGTTTTTCACAAAAACTTCAAAAAGAAATGTTGCAGCAGTTTAAGCCTCTTACTATAAAAAAATGCCCTTTTTCGTTTGAGCCTGATGTCAATAAACCTTCACGGTTTCGCCCAAATCCTCCAAAAGCAACAGCCACGTGGATTAAGCCAAAACTTATTTGTGAGGTTTCTTATGCAGAAATGACGAGCGATGGTGTTATGCGTCATCCATCATTTCAAGGAATGAGAGAAGATAAAAATATCAAAGACGTTGTAAGAGAAACAGAGAATCACACCGAAAGTATTATTCCTGCCATAAAATCTGTTAGAAAAAAAATAGACGCAGGAGTAAAATCTTTGCTCAAACCTGCGAAAAATAATGAGCGCAAAACCCTGCTTAATCCAAAAGACAAATCACAAACAAGAAAAATAAATGGCTACAACATAACTTTCAATAACCTCAATAAAATTTATTTTCCGAAGAAGAAAGTTACGAAGCGGGACGTTATTAATTATTATTACCTCGTTG
>JBBSPK010000006.1:0-48470 GCA_038258875.1 Chitinophagales bacterium | reverse complement strand
ATGATTAAGCGTTGCACCATAATTACAATGCAAATTAACCGGGTTTATCTTCAGCCGCACCGGATTTAACCAAAAATCGTATTAGTAACTTTTAATGAAATCTGAAAAACAAGACAGGCTAGAAGTATATTAATAATAAGCATTATTATAAATTTAAAAGACGCGTTTTATCACGTGTCAATAAACTGGCAGGCTGCTTCAGGCTTATTAACTGTTAACCCGAACGACTCGTAATAGTGGACGTTGGCTCGATGTCGATTCACAGATTAAACAAAGGGAGACGTTAACAAAACACAAAAAATATTCACACAAAAGAATTATTGCACTGCTAAAATGTTTTTGGCATTGTTTTAGGTATATGTAGATATATAATAACATTCACTAAAAAAACACAATTATGAAGTCTACTAATTTAAAATTATTTTGCTTAGCTCTAAGCTCGCTTGCTTTTTCCGCAACTTTCGCACAGGATGATACTACAAGTAAGCCTGCTCCCGATACTTCTAATATGCCGAAGACGGATACAACAAGCATGACTATTACTAAACCAGGAAATAGCATTGCAACGGCCAATGTTTACAGCACTTTCGTTGCAAACAGTGATAGCAAAGTTATCGCAAAGCATGAAGCTGTTGAAGACGAAATAACTGAAAAGTTTTTCGCTAAAATTTCAGCCTAATAATTTGGAGTTTTAAAAAAATCCGCAATGAATTTATTGCGGATTTTTTATTAAATTTTTAACCTCAATTTTCCTGGTAGCTTCTCTGCTCTGGTATTCCTGGCAATAAAACAAGGTACTTAAATAATTATCTGGAAATTGAATAGGGCATAATTCTTTACCTGGATTTCAGGTAATTTTACTTCATGACTTTACAATTTTCAAAAACTAAACTGCTCCCACTTTCAACGCTTTTTATTTTTTTGTTTCAACATGGCTTTGCTCAAAATAAAAGCTATAAAGATTCTATAATTACTTACGAGCAGAACTATATAAATACACATGAAGTTGTATCCGCAAAAGACAGGAAATATATTCACTTTTATAACATTGATGAAAGCTATCGTGTAACTGCTACATTTAAAAAAATTACAGATACAAAAGGTTTTGAAATGAGTACGTCGTCCGGCGTAAGAAAAAAATATTTTCTATATGGTCAGCTTAGTTTTATGTTACACGATTCGTTATTGCACTTGTTTGTTTACCAGTCGGCAGATTTAATGAAACAGGAAAAATATAAAGACTATTTATTTGTACCATTTGGAGATGCCACCTCAGGTTTTGAAAGTTATGGCGGCGGGCGTTATCTTGAATTTTATTTCGGTGACATACAAAATAACCAGGTGGTGCTTGATTTTAATAAAGCCTACAACCCTTATTGCGCTTATACTACAGGGTTCAATTGCCCCATTCCTCCAAAAGAAAATTTATTAACAGTTTCAATTCCGGCAGGGGAAAAAAATTATGGAAAGCCTGTTCATTAAGAAATTGTAAAGAAGGAACAGGCAAAATAAAATGTCTGTTATTTTGTTGTTAACTATAGCGATCATTTCGCCACGGGTAAGCTGTATTGGAGTAACCTCTTTCTTCCCAAAACCCCAGCCGGTTTGACGTCATAAATTCAATCCTGTTTATCCACTTTGACCCTTTCCATGCATATAATTGCGGAGTTATCATTCGAACCGGGCCGCCATGTTCTTTTGGTAAAGGGTTTCCTTCTGCAGTATGTACGAGTAAAACATCGGGCTTCAATGCTTCCTCGAGTGACACGTTGGTAGTATAATCATCGTAACCATAACACATAATGTGTGTCGCCGTTTCTTTGGGCTGAACGAGTGCGGCAATATCGAGTAGGCGTACACCTTTCCACCCGATATTTAATTTGGACCACGTTGTAACGCAATGAAAATCGGATGTGTCATCTGTTTGTGGCAAAGCCATAAAATCTTCCCATGTTAGTACAGCGGGATGATCAAGCGCACCGTCTATTGTTAGTCTCCATTCCTGTAAAGAAATATCCGGCTGGAGACCGAGGTCCAGTACCGGCCATTTATTGGTTATCGTTTGCCCGACCGGAATCACAGGCATTCCATGCCGGTTTGGATTTCCTCTTCCCATCGGCTTATTATCAGCAACCGAAGGAGTTTGCTTTATTTTTTCTTCAAAGCGTGCCTTAAGTTTCATGCGGGCATCAATGATGCGTTCCAATTTTCCGGGAGTTTCCATAAAATTTTATTGTACATGAATAATAAACTTACATGTAAAAATAAGATTTTGAAAGATTGTAATTACTGACATAAGGGTCACTAAAATCGGTAACCAGGAAGGTTCAGCCACGAAGGCCGTGAATAAAATTTATGTAAAAAAACTACCGGCTTCACTGCATACTACAATGTTTTTATCATTAGCTTAGAACAAACGTAACTATTATGAAGTCCAAAAAATTGCCGGTGTTAATTTCCATACTTTTTTTGTTAAATAGTTTTTCTGCGTTTACCCAAGACAGTTTGTTAATTCCATTGTGGAAGAATGGTGCGCCAGGTTTTGAAGGCAAAAAAAATGAACCTGAAGAAGCAAAAGACTGGTGGGTGAAGAATATCAATAATCCAACCCTTACATTTTTCAGGGCGCCGCAGGCAATTGCAACCGGCGCGGCCGTGGTTATTTGCCCGGGTGGCGGGCATCGTACGTTAGTATTTGATGCCGAAGGTACAGATGCAGCGAAGTTTATGAACAGTATTGGCGTGGATGCCTTCGTTCTGAAATACCGACTATTTCGCGAGGAAAATACGGCATATAATATGGAAAATACAAAACAGGATATTTTCAGGGCGATGCGATTAGTCAAGAGTCTTGCAAGGGAATATAGTATTGACACTGCAAGAATGGGAGTAATGGGGTTTTCTGCGGGCGGTGAGCTGGCAGGCTGGCTTTCTTACCATTACAACGAAAGCCACGTTTTAAAAAATGATACCATCGATAAATTATCGGCCCGTCCAACTTTTCAAATATTAATTTATCCCGGTCCACTGGTAGTTCCGGATTCAGTTTCAGCAAATGCACCAAAAACTTTTTTATTAGCTGCAAATGATGACGAATGTTGTTCATTGCCTGTAATTAGATTATTACAAATGCATCGCAAAGCCAAAGTACCTGTTGAAGTGCATTTGTACGAACAGGGAAATCATGCATTTAATATGGGAAAACGTTCAATGCTGCGCAGCATACATTCATGGCCGCAACGTCTTGCAGACTGGTTATACGATACCGGGATTTCACATACTGCCAACGCTCCAAAATAGCAGGATGTTATTATTACTAACGGTTATGGCTAAATGATATGCAGTTTTCTATCAAATCTTCAGATCAATTTTTTTTCCGCTTCTCATTGCTTCGTAAATTGCATCAATAATTTTTAAATCTTTTAATGCTTCTTCGCCATCTACCGGGATGATGGGCTGCTTCCCCTGCAATATGATTGCTGACATTTCTTCCATCTGCACCGTTTGATGGGTTACAACCGGCTGATTGATTTCTCCCTTATTGGTACGGCCTTTTATAGGGCCGTAACCTGTAGCAGGATTCAATTCGGCAAAACCTTTTTCACCATCGAGAAAAAAGCGATCTAAAAAATTCATACTGTATGTTGAAAGGCATGACCCAACGGCTCCGCCAGGGAAACCCAGTTGAAACTGTATAGTTTCATCAATTCCTTCCTTAAACTTTCCGGAATTGTTCTTAGTTTCTTCCGCAGTTACCCACACCGGATCTTCACCAATCATATAACGGGCACCGTTAATCGAATATATGCCGATGTCCATTAATGATCCGCCGCCGGAAAGTTGTTTATTCAACCGCCATTGATTAGGATCGCCAATTGTAAAGCCACTTAATCCCTGGAAGAATAAAACTTTTCCAAATTCACCCTCCTTTCTAAGCCTGACAATTTCAAGCGTGTGCGGCTCAAAATGCATACGGTATCCCACCAGTAATTTTACATTTGCCGCTTTACATGCATCAATCATTTCCTGTCCTTCTTTTGCATTCAACGCCATAGGTTTTTCACTTATAACATGCTTCCCCGCTTTCGCAACACGTATTGCTTCATCATGATGCAGGGCATTGGGTGTAATAATATATACCGCATCAACGTCAGGATTGTTTTTAATGGCATCGAAGTTTTCATAGTTATAACAATTCTTTTCAGGAATATTATAGCGGCTTTGCCAGTCTTTAATTTTAGAGGGGGTACCACTAATAACGCCAACTAATTTTGCCTGTTTACAATCCCGCATTGCTTCCGCCACACGGGTTCCGTAACTTCCTAAACCCATTATGGCTACACGCAATACAGGCCCGTCATACTTTTTATTTGCTGAAGTGCAGGCTGCCTCAGCCTGTGATAGAAATGGAAAGGCAATTGCTGCTGCGGTGAGTTTTTGTATAAAATTCCGGCGTGAATTCATAGCTAAATTTTTAGATTTTAATCATCTGCACGAGGTGCAAGATATTTAAAAAATCCTTTGTGAAATGCAGCATGGGCTTATGGTTCAATAGTGCTCAAATTTTGTCGAGTACAGGTAATCAATAAATCGCGAGCTCGATGATTTAACAGGAGAAAACTTCCTGAAAACATCGGGCTTTCGCGATTTACCTGAAACAATAAAATGCTTTTCAATAAAAAAAGCCATGCTATAAACACAGCTTTTAATTTTAGGTATTTAGAACAATCTTTCCTGGGGAGGCCTTATTCCCTGGAGTCGTATGTAAATAGTCGTTTGGCCGCGGTGATGTGTCTGGTGTTCAAATGCTTTATTCATGAGCGCAAACCTTGTTTCATCAAAGCCGAATATTTTCTTTTTTTCTCCCCATTTCTTTACATCAGAATTTTTGACTGCATTAATACAATAATCATAGCTGCTGGTTACATAGTACATAACAGAATCCTTTTGCTGTGCGGTGGGGCTATGCTCCAGGTCAGACTGCGAAAAAGAGGGTGGCTGCTGATCGGTGGCTGTTGACATCAAAAAATAATTAGTACCCGCAAGGTGTAACATCTGTTGCGCAAAGCTCCTGATGCTGTCAACTGCTTTGAAAGAATATTTCTCTGCAGGCATTGTATTTAGGTAATCAACTGTATAAGCCTTAGCTCGTTCCCAGTCTTTTACCATCTGCATTTTAATATCTTCAAGCGACTGTGCATGGCTTTCGGAAGATAATACGAATGCGAAAGCCGGTAAGCAAATTGCTACCATTGAAATCATTTTTTTCATATACTTTGTTTTAGGGAAACTAAAAGTAACAAAAAGAAAGAAAGTAGGGAATTTTAAAAACAGCAAATGTTTTTAGTTTTCGGTGAATGGCTTCTTGTGTTAATAAATTATGCATCCGGCTTTTTTATTATCTTCATTTTATATACAGAACTTATGGCTACATCACGTCAGCTTACTGCTATTATGTTTGCCGACATTGCCGGTTACACTGCTTTAATGCAGGAAGATGAGGCATTGGCGTTGCAACTAAGGAACAAATTTCAAAAAAAATTAGAAGAGGAAGTCGGAGTGCACAATGGCCGGATACTCGAGTTTAGGGGAGATGGAGCGTTATCTATGTTTACCAGCACCATAGAAGGAGTAAAGGCTGCACTTGCCATCCAGATAGACATGCAGAACAGTCCAAATGTTCCACTTCGCATTGGAATGCACATTGGCGATGTTGTGCTTGATGGAAATAATATTTACGGTGACGGAGTAAATATTGCATCAAGAATGGAATCTTTTGCAATGCCCGGCAGCATTTATATTTCCGGGAAAATGTATGATGACATAAAAAATCAAAAAGACATACAGGCGGTTTCACTGGGAAAATATTTATTGAAAAATGTCAAGGAGCACGTGGAAATATTTGCTATCAGCAATGCCGGTATAAGGATACCTGATAAAAACCATCACGAAGCAAAGGGAGTGAAGATAACAGATAATAAAAGCATTGAAAGATCAATTGCGGTGTTACCTTTTATAAATATGAGCAATGATCCCGAACAGGAATATTTTAGCGACGGGCTTACCGAAGAGATCATTTCAAATTTATCGAAGCTGAAAGATATGAGGGTAATTTCAAGAACTACATCGATGCAATATAAAGGCACAAAAAAGGATATAAAAACAATAGGTAAGGAAAACGCCGTGAATTACATCATGGAAGGTAGTGTGAGAAGGCATGGTAATAACCTCAGGATTACCGCCCAGTTTCTTGATGCAAAAAGTGATACCCACTTGTGGGCAGAAACATTTAGGGGTACTGTTGAGGATATTTTTGATATACAGGAAATGGTATCGGAGAAAATTGCTGAAGCTTTGAGATTACAGCTCACAAAGGAAGAGCAACAGATGCTGGAAAAGCGCTATACGGAAAGCACTGAAGCGTATCAACTATATCTCAAGGGCCGTCACTACTGGAAACAAAGAAATGAAGAAGGCCTCAAGGCAGCAGTTACTCATTTTGAGGATGCACTTAAAAAAGATCCCGGTTATGCATTGGCGTGGGCTGGCCTTGCGGATACTTACAGCCTCATGGGTGAGTACACCAATATTTCCAGGCGGGAACTTTTTCCAAAACAGATGATAGCCGTAAACAAAGCTTTAGAAATTGATAACCGGCTTGGTGAGGCTCATATTTCATTTGCCATTTCTCTCATGCTCAATGAGTGGGATTGGAAAAATTCTGAAAAGGAATTTAAACTGGGAATAGAACTAAACCCGAACTATGCAACGGGACACCATTGGTATGCCGAATTGTTATTATTCCTGGGCAGAACCGAAGAAGCCTTCAATGAAATATCGCTTGCTGTTGAACTGGATCCTCTCTCGCAGGGAATACTAAAGGACAAAGGAATATTTTATTATTATAACGGACAATATGATACAGCGATTAATATTGCTTTGATGACGCTGGAGCTTGATAAAAATTTTGCGCCGGCCTATCGCCTGCTTTCACTCGCACACCTCGGCATGAAAATGTTTGATGAGGCAATAGCCGAAAATCAGCGTTGGGGCGAGCTTACAGGAAACAAAGTAAAAACGGATGTTGCGCTTGCTTATATTTATGCCGCAGCGGATCGTAAAGAAGAAGCAAAAAAAATAATAAAAGGTATAGAGGATGGAGAACAGTTGAGCGGGAATGATTATCGCGGAATGTCAATGGCCTATGCTGCCTTCGGCGAAAATGATTTGGCTTTTTCATGGCTCGAAAAAAGTTATGCGCTGCATGAAGAATCTCTATGCAGTTTGAAAATAGATCCCAAAATGGATCCGCTTCGTTCCGATCCGCGATTCAATTCTTTACTTAAAAAAATAGGTTTAGAAAAATAAATTATGGAATGCCACATTACTATGAGTGCATCTTTTTGCAATGTCGTTATATCATGTTATAATGAAATTATTAAGTTACCTTAGTAATGTGCGAGATACATACGCGTCGACATTATCACTGGAGAAAATCGGGAGAACTTTTTAACACGACGTCATTCCAAACCAGGTAACCAGGAATTTTAAATTTTAATTGTATGCCTATTTTCATGGACCGGCACGACGTATCAGAAACCGTCACCGCGGAAAATGTTGCTGATTTGCACCAGCAGGATTTAAAAATACAGCATAAATTCAATTGCAGGGGATTAACGTACTGGTTCGATGAAACGAGGAAAACCGCTTTCTGTTTAATTGAAGCTCCTGATGAGAATATGCTTAGGGAAATGCACGACAAAGCTCATGGGCAGGTGCCTCATCGCATAATAGAAGTGGATGCCAACATTGTTGAATCTTTTTTAGGAAGAATTGAAGATCCTGAAAAAGCGCAAAATACAATGCTAAACATTATTAATGATCCTGCTTTCAGAATAATAATGGTTATAGAGTTAAAACTATTGTCCCCTGGAAAAAGTGATGCTCATCAATTTCAATCGTCATTAAACAATTTCAATAATTCTGTTCTAACTATATTAAATTCTGTTAAGGAAAAACCAGTTAAGCAAACTGATAATTATTTTTTGATTTCCTATAAATCGGTTTCAAATGCGTTACGGGCTGCGTTGGATATTCAATCAGCATTCAGGAAATTTAGAGATGAAATAAAGAATGATAATAGCGCCTTAAAAATCGGCCTGAGCGCAGGTTTGCCTGTAACAGAAAAAAAATCAATTTTCGAAGACACGATAAAACTGGCCGAACGAATGTGTGAAGTTCTTGAAGGTGAAATTATTGTTTCTTCTGAGGTTAAAGATTTATATAAAATTGAAAATTCAAATACTTTTATTAAAGCAGAAAATATATTTACGCTGACCCCGGAGGAAGAAAAATTTCTAAATCTTTTAGTGGATTACATGGAATCAACATGGCGAAACCCAAATTTAAAAGTCGAAGATTTTAGCAAACCTATGCAGTGTAGCAAATCGCAATTATATCGTAAAATGATATTACTTACAGGTAAATCTCCCAATACTTTTATTAAAGAATACCGCCTGAATGAGGCTTTAAAATTGTTGAATAATAATTCCGGTAATGTTTCTGAAATTTCTTTTGAAACCGGCTTTACCAGCCCGTCATATTTTTCTAAATGTTTTCAAAAAAAATATGGCCACATGCCCTCTGATTATTTGCGTTCTAACGCAAGCCAGCAATTGCTGTATTGATGTAGGTGATCCTGAATCAAAATTACCAGTCTTTGAATTAAATGTTACAGCCTTTAAAGTTAGGGCAGGCTAACTTTGAATACCATTTAAAGCGCACTCTATTAAATATTTGTTTACTAGTAACCTTTTAATAATTATTATGAGTAAAAATCTTTTCGAACGACTTGGAGGTACACCCGGTGTAACTTCTATTGTTGAAGATGTTGTTGAAGAACACATGAATAATCCGTCAATTAAGGTACGTTTTCTGCCTTATAAAGAACAGCCGGAACGATTGGCAGTGCTTGTTAAACATACCATTGACTTCTTTAGCGCCGGCGCCGGCGGGCCGGTAACTTATACGGGCAGGGATATGCCGACTACACACAAGGGGATGAACATCAGCCGGGCTGAATACATGTACGTTATGGATGATATCCTTAAAGTTTTGGATGAACATAAAATAGATGAAGAATCTAAAAAAGATGTGCTCGCTATTCTTTGGTCCCTAAAAGAAATGATAATCGCTAAATAAATAACTCCTGGAATTTTTAAAAAATAATATTATGTCAAACTTAGTTAAAGATCTTAATGCTGATAGTATCCAAAACTTTACTTCTCAAATAAGGGGAGAAGTTATTTTACCAAAAGACACAAACTATGATAAGAGCCGCAAAGTTTTTAATGCAATGATAGATAAGCATCCCGGGATGATTGTGAAATGCCTGGATGTGGCCGACGTGATTCATGCTGTAAACTTTGGCAGAGAAAATAAATTATTAGTTGCTGTGAGGGGCGGTGGGCATAATGGTGGTGGCCTGGGTTTATGCGATGAAGGCCTGGTTATTGATTTGTCGGGTATAAAATTTGTATTGGTCAATACGGCTGATAAAACAGTGAGAGTTGGTGGAGGGAATGTATGGGGCGAAGTTGATCATGCTACCCATGTATTCGGTCTTGCTGTTCCGGCCGGAATAATTTCCACGACGGGTGTGGGAGGTTTGACGCTTGGTGGAGGTGTGGGTTATTTATCAAGAAAGTACGGGCTAACGATCGACAATTTATTAGAGGCAGACCTGGTATTGGCTGACGGAACATTTGTAACCGTAAATGCCAATCAGAATTCTGATTTGTTTTGGGCTATTCGCGGAGGTGGTGGAAACTTCGGAATAGTAACGTCATTTAAATTCCAGGCGCATCCCGTAAAAAATGTTTTTGGAGGACCGACCTTGTGGCCAATTGAAAAAACAAATGAAATAATGGAATGGTATCACAAGTTTATTCATAATGCATCTGATGAATTAAATGGCTTTATTGCAACACTGGTTATACCCGGACCGCCATTTCCTGAAGAGCTTCACCATAAACAATTTTGTGGAATTGTTTGGTGCTACGTTGGCGATGAAAGTAAAGCCCAGGAAATATTCAAACCAATACTCGCCATGAATCCCGTGTTTCAACATGTGGGCAGCATGCCATATCCTTCAATACAAACATTGTTTGACGGCCTGCTACCCCCCGGCCTGCAATGGTATTGGAGAGCCGATTTCTTTAACGACCTGGGAGAAGAAGCAAGAGCAAAGCATTTAGAATTTGGATCTAAAATACCGACTGCACTTTCTCAAATGCATATGTATCCGATAAGCGGCGCTGCAGGCAGAGTTGCAAACGATGAAACTCCCTGGGCCTACAGAGATGCGAAGTACGCTGGGGTAATTGTGGGAGTTGATCCCGATCCTGCGAACACAGAAAAAATTACATCATGGTGTAAAGATTATTGGGAAGCGATTCATCCATATTCTGCCGGTGGCGCTTATCTGAACTTTATAATGAATGAAGGCCAGGATCGTATACAAGCAAGTTACAAACACAACTACGATCGTTTAAGAAAAATTAAAAAAAAATATGATCCCAATAATTTCTTTCGGGTAAACCAGAATATTTTGCCAGAGGCAAAAAATTAAAATTGCTTATTTAGTATTACCTGTGTCCCTGAGTATTGTCTGTGTCCTTGCTTGATTTATCACATATAAAACACAGGTCTCAAATATGCCTTAGCTGTAATGAATACCTCGCCAATACTTGTAGCATAAATATGTGTGCCTGCTCTCTAAGCTGCGGGGCTGATACCTTCCTGGTGGAGGACTTTTGTTCCGCTTACCTAATGTCCTTTCGTATGCCACCATTTAAAAATTACATAAATTCAATTCTTTATTAAGAAAGGCGAAGCTTTTTTGTTGCTACGGAGTCATATCTGTGAATATTTAAACTTCAACTTCTAATTTTATTATAAACAAAGAATTATTTTATGGCAGAGAATTAATCGGGACATATTTTAAATAGATCTTCTAAACTTTTGGGATTTTGTCTCATTGTTTTAACTTCTTTAAAAATTTCAAAATACGATGCTGAATAAATAATAGACGAGCTAGCCGGTATTGCGGCGATTTATTAGCGGCCAGTAGCTTCTCTTCTTTTCTATCCATTCGATCATCAAAAGTCAACCTGGGCAATACGTATGAAAAAATTGCCGAAAATATTTTCATTACAGCCTTACTGTTTGTTTTTTCTATAACATTTATGGTTGCTTTTCAATAATATTCTAGCAGAAAATTTTTCTGTCAATCGCGACTTTAATTATTTTAAGGTTAACAACTTATCGTCTGAATATTTTGTTTTTTTAAAAATAAAAAATTAATTAGTTTAGATAAAAAATATATATGACAACAGCAGAAATAGCCAACAAATTAGTTGAGCATTGCAGTACCGGCAATTTTGAAGCAGCACAGAAAGAATTATTTTCAGATGATGCTATGAGTATTGAACCTCATGCGACTCCAGCCTTTGAAAAAGAAACGAAAGGTTTGCAGGCACTTATTGAAAAAGGTGAAAAATTTAATTCAATGGTGAAAGAAATGCATAGTATTAGTGTTTCACCGCCTTTGATTGCCGATAATTCTTTTGCATGCACCATGAGCATGAGTGTTACCATGAAAGAACAAGGCAAAATGGATATGACCGAGCTTTGTGTTTATAATGTGAAGGATGGAAAGGTTGTTTCAGAAGAATTTTTTATGTGATCGTTTTCGGGATACTGAACTGTCGGCAAATGTTTTTCCCGGGCAAGATTTATGTTCCGGCGAAAATGCTGGTTGTGTTTTAATCATGATTCACCAGGATCCCAAAACTTTCCCAGGGTGCATTTAAAAACTTTAGCAGTAAATTTATCCGCCAATTCCGAAAGATTATTCATTACCTTTTGCCAATAATCCTATAATCTATTTAAATCGTCCTCTGTACTTTTTGTTTCGACTTTGTAACGCAGGTAAGAAAACTTTATTTTTTTACAAAGTGTTATCATGTTGATTATTGGCCTTTAAATTGGGTACGTAAGAAATGATTATAATCAATGTTTTTCACGGTTAAAGTGCTTAATATTTCCATTTAAAAAATGCCTATATGAAAATTAACTTTACTAAAATCTTTTCCATAATATCATTTTCGATTTTTTTATCACAATGTTTTCTGCAAAGTAATGCGCAAACCAGCGTGGTTACACAACACAACAACCTGGCACGGACCGGTTGGAATAATACCGAGACTATTTTAAATACAAAAAATGTTAAGCCGGGAACATTCGGCAAATTGTTTACCCGGGCGGTTGATGATCAGCTCTACGCCCAGTTATTATTAAAGACAAATGTTCCCATACCCACCAGGGGCAATAAGAACGTGGTTTTTGCTGCCACAGTTAGTAATTCTGTTTATGCTTTTGACGCGGATTCAGCTAGCGAAACAACTCCCTACTGGCAGGTAAACCTTACACCTAATGGATTGCGGCCAGTAAGGAATACAGATATGACCGGGGCGTGCGGTGGTAATTATAAAGACTTTTCAGGGAATATGGGCATTGTGGGAACTCCAGTAATAGATTCTTTAACCAATACTTTATATGTGGTTGCACGAAGCTGTGCCACCAACGGTACGGGCTTTGTTCAATACCTGCATGCTCTTGATATTACTTCGGGCAGCGAAAAAGCGAATAGCCCTCTGCTTATAACGGCCCAGGTTACTGGAAATGGATCCGGCAATGTTGGCGGTATAATAACTTTTAATCCTCAAAAGCAAAACCAGCGTTGTGGCCTTTTATTACTAAATGGGAAAATTTACATTGCATTTTCGTCTCACTGTGACTGGGGTCCTTATCATGGATGGATATTAGGTTACGATAAAACCACACTTCAACAAACAACTGTTTATAATGATACTCCCGACGGATTCAATGGAGGTATATGGATGAGCGCTGCAGCTCCCTCGGCCGACGACGCCGGAAATATATATGTTGCGACCGGCAATGGAACTGCAGGTTATAACGGAGATATGTCCGATACACGTGATCGTTCTGAAAGTGCTTTAAAATTAATTCCTTCAGGAGGAGGGCTAACCGTTAGCACATTTTTTACACCCAATAATTATTCAACCCTTGAAGGCGCTGACCTTGATTTCGGCTCCGCAGAAATGCTGCTGATACCTAATACCAACCAGGTAATTACGGCTTGTAAAGACGGGAAAATTTACCTGCTGGACAGGGACAACATGGGAGGCTATAATGCGGGTTCAAACAATGTAGTACAAACAATTGACCTTGGTGTGAATGCACATCTGCGTTCATCATTTGCATATTATCAGGGTGCCTCGAAAGAATATGTTTATAGCTGGAGTGAGAATTCGTTGCTAAAAGCATTTCCTTACAGTCATACTTTAAATAAACTGGATGTGGCAGATGTTATTAATAGTGGCGTGCAGGGGCCCTTGGGTAATAACGGAGCATTTCTTTCTGTTTCGTCAAATGGTTCGGTAGACTCAACTGCAATCTTATGGACGAGTTTTGCTGCAAATGGAGATGCCAATCAATCCGTGCGGCCAGGCATATTACATGCGTTTGATGCAAATAATGTAACGGTAGAATTATGGAACTCATCAGAACTGCCCGCAGATGATGCCGGATCCTATGCAAAATTTAATTGCCCGACTATAGCTAACGGTAAAGTGTACCTGGCAACTTTCTCCAACCAGTTTGTTGTATATGGTTTAACGGGTGACATTTCTGATACTTGTACATCTTTTGATATTGCGCTGAACAAACCTGCATTTACCAGTTCTGTTCAAAGCAGCAGCTATCCGGGGTCGTTAGCGTTCGATGGCAATCCTTCCACCAGGTGGGCAAGTATTGGCCAATCTGATCCACAATACATTTATGTTGACCTCGGCCAGCGATATGACCTCTGCAGCGTCGTACTTTTTTGGGAAGTAGCTTTGGGGAAAAATTTTACAATAGATATATCTGATGATGCGATAACCTGGACAACTATAAAAACAATGACGAACAATACGCTATATCTCAGTTATATGAATGTACAGGGCACTGGCAGGTATGTGCGCATGTATGGCACAGCAAGGGGAACTAATTTTGGTTATTCATTGTATTCTTTTGAAGTATATGGCAAACCCCATGCAGGCAATTGCCCTGTACCGGAGGGACTTTCAACAAGCGATATTTATGAGAATTCAGCTACACTTCATTGGGATGAAAATACCGCTTCTCAATTTAATGTACAATATAAAGCCGTAACGGCATCGGGCTGGACAACGGTTACAACCGATACGAACCTGGTTGTTTTAAATGGTTTGGATTGCGGAACAGATTATCTCTACAGGATTCAAACTGCATGCAGTTCAACAGACACAAGCGTTTATTCGGCTTCATCTTCTTTCTCTCAATTACCATGCGGCAGCAATTGCAACCCTTTACCAACACGGTGGTCAACCCTGGATGTTGGAAATACGTCAATAGCGGGAAGCGCATGCTATGATGCAGATGTATTTACATTAAATGGTTCCGGCGATGACATTGGGGGGACAACTGATGCATTTCGATTTGCTTTTAAAACTTTAGTAGGCAATGGTGAATTTAATGCACGGGTATTGTCAATGGATCAATCAGGTCCATTGAATAAATGTGGTATTATGATTCGTGAAACACTTTCGCCGGGTTCTAAATATGTTTTTATTGCTTTAACGAGCGGCGGTGGTGCAACATTCCAGGCAAGATCAGCCACAGACGGCAATACTTCTGCCACTAACACCTCAACGGGAATTGCTCCACCTTATTGGATTAAACTAATTAAAACCGGAGCCCAATACACAGTATCTATTTCGCCTGATGGCGTAAATTATTCACCTCTTGGAACGCCTGGTGATGCCAGCTTTGGCAATGGTTTACCTGTATATGCCGGGCTTGCAATTACCAGCCATGATAACACATCGCTTTCTACGGCAACCGTGGATAATTATACATTTACCAGCGGAGTATTACCGGTAAAACTATTGACCTTCAATGCAGCGCTTAACCTTGCACGTAAGGTTGACCTGGCCTGGTCAACCACACAGGAAATGAATACAAACTATTTTGTAATTGAGAGAAGCGCTGCGGACTATCAGTTTGCAGCTATTGATTCAGTAAAAGCAAACAATAATGGTGCCTTTACAACCATTTATCACGCGACAGATAATTCCCCTTTAAATGGTATCAATTTTTATCGTTTGAAAATTGTTGATAGTGATGGACATTATACGTACTCTGCTTATGTAATGGTAAGAGTGAGCAGTTCCAGGGCTCCGTTAGTTTATCCTAACCCAGCCAAAACCTTCATAAATATTGAGCAGGGTTCTGAGGCTGTTAAGTACGTAACTATATATGATGTTTCGGGCAGGGCTATCATTCGCTTTAATAATAAAACTACCGGAAGCATAACCCCGATATCGGTTACGAACCTTTTGAGAGGAACTTATATAGTTGAGATTACGACTACGACAAATATTTACAGGGATAAATTATTGAGACAATAGGTTCCCACTAATTTTTTCAGAAACCGTAACAAAATTTCGCTGCGGTTTTTTGTTGAATACATCTCACAAATCAAAAAACTACCATCCTTTTTAAAATGATTTCCAAATATTTTTTCCCGCATTATCAATAACTATTAACAATGCTAATTGATTTATATTTGGAATGGTTTAGATTTCATCTAAACGTTGTTATGGAAATTTTTTAAAGACAGACTATGTTTGAAAAAGCTATTGAAAAAACATTAGAATTTACCAGGCCCTTACATAGCATTTCGAGAACCTACGGGGGATTGGTTATGCCGGGTACAGCCACATTCTTTTTTGTAAATGATAATGGAGTCGCCGTAACCTGTAAACACGTGATTAACCTTATTCCTGCCGCAGATAATTTAAATGCAACGTTTTCAAAATTTAAAGAGGAAAAATCAAAAATTGCCAACGATGGTAAATTCAAAAGAAACCTTAAAGGTCTTGAGCTGAAATATAAATACAACAATGAGACGACTGTTCAATTGAAAAATAATTTTATGAATTGCTTTGATAAAATTGAGCAAATCGTTTACCACCTGCATCCAACTTTAGATTTGGCAATTATGGAATTTAAAGGTTTTACAAAGAAACTCTATCCATCACATGCAACTTTTATAAATGATAGTAAGAATATAAAGCAGGGGAAATACTTATGCCGGATTGGATATCCCTTCCCGGAATTTAATAATTTCAAACATGATTCTTTAAAAGATGACATTGAATGGACTAACGAGGGAAATACCGGCTCTCCTCCCTTTCCCATAGATGGAATCATTACAAGATTTCTTGGAGACACAACCGGAAAAATCACAGGAATAGAAATGAGCACGCCTGGTCTGAGGGGCCAAAGCGGCGGGCCTCTTTTTGATGTTGATGGAATTGTATACGGCATGCAGTTCGCCACCAATCACCTGCACCTGGGCTTCGACATTAAGGAACGTGAGATATTAAATGAGGGTAAGAAAAGTAAAGTTTCAAATTTCCCTTTTTTGCATGTTGGCCTGTGCGTTCACGTTGATCAGATAAAAGAATTTCTTAGGGAACATAAAATCGATTTTACGGAATCAGGTTAAACGCTAAACTGGTTGTATTTAGAAATTTAATCGCTTGGAACGTTATCTTTCTTATCATCTTCACACTCCTCTAATTCAACTTCTTTTATTTTCGCCTCTATCTTTTCTTTTTTCATGCCCACACGCACAAGTCCAAACAAACTCATATAAATATTTGCAATCCACACAAGAGCAAAGAGTGCAACAATATATCCCCGCCAGTTATTGTAAAGCAGGTGATACCTGGTGATGATTAAGAAAAACAAGGTTACATAGTGGCTGAAGCAATATTCACATGTAAATAAATAAAACAGTTTACGCTGCCAGAGGGCCCTGCATTCTTTTGATTTCTTTTCACAAAATTCTCTTGGTTCCCGGAATACCTCTTCATGAGTTACAGTCCATGCAATACATGCTATAGGCAATGCCATTATAAAAAGATAAATGATTTGATAGTGCAGGTTTAAAGGCATTAAACGAATGTAAATATAAATAACGGGTAAGGCTGCAGGAGAATTGGGTTTTGCGCAAGCAGCAATTTCTTACCGGCCATAAAGGCGATACCAAAACATTAGATAGAAAATACATCCTTATATTTTAATTATGGATTATTTTGCCTGTTTTATAAATTATTTTACCATATTACAGGTGAAATAATAACATGCTATGATTAAATTATACACCGTACTATTTTTTACCGTTTTACTTGCGCCGGTTTTCGCACAAAACGTTGCCCGCATAACAATAGATAACAGGGGCAACCAGGATATAATATCTTTTCTAATTGATGAAACTGTAATGTTGAATATGACAAAAGACGGAAAAATTATAGATTGGGGCATTGAATATTATACAGTAAGAACGGGTATTTATCCCTCACGAATAGAAAAATATATGGGAAGGGAAGAATATTATCCATCGACTGATAATGAAGCCTACAGGGGAAAAGTAAAATATATTGGAAGAACGCCCATTACTTATTATACATCCGCCGATGGCGAAGAACTCAAAGGGAAAGTAAAATCTATAGGTACAAATATTTTCGATTACTACAAATCTTATGATGATGTGGCTTTTAAGGGAGATATAAAGAATGTGGGATCTATTCCTTTTACTTATTACAGCTCATTTGAGGATGCGAGCTATAAAGGAAAACTAAAAAGCGTAGGGGGGACCGGGCTCACCTACTATGGAACCATTGATGATATTGCTTATCGTGGTAAAGTAAAAAATATTGATCGAAACTTAATTACTTACTATTCTTCGTATGACAGGAAAGAATATGCGGGAATAATAAAATCCGGCTCCCAGGTAGTTTATAGCGGGGGAATAAAATATTTTATAAAGTACTAAAAAAATTTCCCGGAAAAATAACCTCATTCAGCCAGCCCGAAAATCAATAACATCTCAACCGGGCATTTTTCAACAACACCGCTTCATCGATCGCGATCTATTTTTTATAGGTTCGAAATTTGTAACGTCTAAAGAGATAATCACTTTAAAAATTTTTATCTTTATAGGACGTAACCTCCAGCTTATGACAAATAATATTTCAGGCTTCTGCTTATTGAGCATGCCATCCGAGCAAATACAGCCATACAGTATATTGACTTCTCAAAATGGTTCAATCGCCGATTCAACCAGTATAAACATCAAAGATATTTTCAAAAAAAGCACACAGGCGCTTCGCAAGGTTGAGAAAGATAAAGAACTATCCTCTCAAATAAATAAGTCTGTAACGGTAGAGCTCTCTGTTGACGGCAACTTAAGCCTGCTTGAGCATTTACTTAAATTCCTTAAGTTATCTGCGTCTTTTAAACTTCAGAAAAACAAAGCGCTGAAACTCCACATGATTGAACCCAAAATAGATACGGTAAATGAGTTTTATCTCGACGCCTATATAAACAATGCTCAGGTTAATGCAATAAGCCAGGCGTTTACAGCCATGCTCGATAATAACCAGCTTTATGTAGTTACCGGGATTCTTAAATGCCGCAAATACGCACTTGAATATGAAGATAGTAATACGACAGATACAGGCTTAAAAGCCAACGCTGCAACAGCAGGTGATCTATCAACCGGGGTTCACACGAGTAATACTGATAATGATAATGCAACTTATGAAGGCGACAACTTTATAACTATTGGGGTAAAATCGTACCAGATACTAAGCGGTGAAGATGATAACGGAAAAGTTACTTACAGGATACGCAAAGACGAAAAATTAAAAACAGTAAAAGGCGATGAGGGTTTTAAGGGCGAGTTGTTACAGGCTGAAAAAATTATCGTGTCGAACCCGTGATGTTTAAAAACTATGGAAGAAAAAACTTTTAAATATTTATTAAACCAGCTCGAAAAAAATAAATGTGTATTGGTGCTTGGGCCCGAGTTTGTTAATGTTGACAATGCAGAGGCAGGCTACAATGGAAGCATACACGATTATCTTGGAGAAAATAAGTTTAAAGATATTTCAGAAAAAAATTCTTACTTAAGCGAAGATGGTTTTTTTTATTATAGTGAGCCTGTAGAAAAATATACTGTACTGGAGCAAATAGGGGAGTATTATAAAAATCTCCCTGTAACTGCGTCCTATCAAAAGATTGCCGAAATTCCATTTTATATGATCATCTCTCTTTCACCCGATGATCTCATCATACAGGCATATAATGATCTTGGTAAAAAACCGACCCTTCGAACTTACAAGTCGAGTGGGTTTGAGGAAGCGCCTTCGGTAACAGGCAAAGAAGATACTTTGGTTTATAACCTGCTTGGGCACTACAACGATTCGGAAAATCTCGTTTTCACATTCGATGATCTATTTAAATTTCTGAATAAGATTTTCCAGGACAATGTGTTTCCAAAATTCAGGGAACATATAAATGCAGCGACCAGTTTTTTATTTGTTGGTTTTAGCTATGATAAATGGTACCTGAAATTAATTTTCTTCCTGCTAAAAAAATTCAGAACGATAGACCAGCAGAATTATACGAAGAATGCCATTTTTAATTATGATGCTGAAGAACCTAATATGAAAGTGGAATTTTATAAATCCAATTTCGATCTAAAATTTTCGCCCGAAAAAGAAAAAGATTTTATTGAAAAATTATATGCGGCGTGTAAAGAAAAAGAAATACTTACTGAAAAAATATTACCGGGTGATTCACCACCAAAGCAGGACGGCGTCGTTCGTTACAGGATTTTATTTCTCGGATCATCGCCGGAGGGTATCATGCCGCTTAAACTTTGGGAGGAATACAATAAAATTAAGAATACGCTAAAAGATTATAATGCCGATACAAAGCCTGCACTGCCTGTTGAAAAACAAAAAGATTTTTTTCTCAGCGAGCCGGTGTATAGAACCACCATTTCACAATTAATGAAGGAAGTAAATAAAGAAACTCCCAAACTTATTTACTTATCCATGCACGGAGGTGAAAATGGTAAATTGATTTTTTCCGACGTGGATGATAACCCGGTTTACCTTGAATTAAGCGAACTCCTTTCAAAAATAAAAAAACTCGCATTAAAGCATGAGGATATTGAATGCTTTATTTTCAGCAGTTGTGAATCGGAGGAACAGGCCAAACAAATTTCGACAGTTATACCATATTGTGTTGGTATGAAGGAGCCGATAGATCCCCAGGCATGTGTTCCTTTTGCAGATGGGTTTTTCTCTCAACTAATGAACGACCCACAGGATATTGGCTATGCTTTTAAAATGGGGATTGAATCGATGAAGGATAATGGCTTTGCAGATTTAATTACTATCCCTGTATTGTATTTTGAGGGAGAGCCTGTTAACAGTTAATAATATTATCGCTGCTTAAAAAATAGCAATGGCAGACAACTACAGATACCCGGGTCCAAGTACGTTTACATTCGAACAACGTTCCGTTTTTTTTGGACGGGAGGAAGACATCTCCAACATGCGTACCTCCGTAATTGTGAATGCTACTACGGTGCTGTTTGGAAAATCGGGAACAGGAAAATCTTCCCTGATACAGGCCGGCCTGTTGCCAAAACTATTGGAGGAGCGTGAAGAAAATGGTCAGCCTACCCAGGCAGTGGACGGCGTTATGAGACCGAAGCCATATCTTATTATAGATGTAATGCCAAAGCCTTTTGAAAAAGATAAAAATTTATGGCAGGAAGTCCAGGGCATAATTAAAAATGAAATTGAGCCTAATAATGAATTCCTAAAATCGCTCGAACTTGATAACTCATCTTCACTTTGGTATATGTTGAAGGAGTTGCAATACACACATTTCATCAATAACATATGCCAGACCGTATTATTAATATTTGATCAATGTGAGGAATTATTTACTTACCCGGATTCACAAATTGACAAGTTTGTCCAGGAACTTTACCCTGTTATAGGGCAGTTTGTTCCGGAAGAATTTCAAAAAATAATATCTGCAAACAAGACATCCATCTCAGGTAATGAGCTAAGGGTGTTGTATGATCCGTTGGTTATTAAATTTTTGTTTTCGATCCGCTCAGATAAGCTGCACCTGATTACCCGCCTAAAAAAAGCGAGTCCCAATATACTGCAAAATTCCTATGAACTTTTACCACTTACAAGGCAGAGTGCGTTCGAAGCGATCGATAAACCTTCTGCAGCCAATGGAGATTTTTCAAGCGAAAAATTTACAATTACCGGCGATGCGAAAGAATATATTTTTAATGAATTAACTGCAAAAGAAAATGAACCTGAGGACAATTATGAGGAAGCACGCATTGATCCGTTTGGGTTGCAGATCATTTGCTCTCACATAGAACGAATTACTGTTCCGGGTATTCGTAAAAGATCTCCTGATATTAAAAGGATCCTGATAGAGCAGGATAGCTTTGGAAAACCGGAAGATATCATTAAGAATTATTATGAAGCCGGTATTGCTCAATTAAAAGCGACCGATGAAGAAAAGATTAAGGTTAAAAACTTTATTGAGCTTAAATTAATACAAAATAGCAGGCGAATACCTATTCACGAATCATTAATAACAAAGGATGAAAAATACCCGTTAAGTTTAGATATTTTAAAAGAGCTTGTTGATATAAGGATTTTGAAAAAAGATATAAGCGTGTCCGGTGGTTTAATGTATGAAATAACCCATGATTGCTTTATAGCACCAATAACCGAAGCCAAGGAGGAGCGCCTGGGGAAAAAATATGAGAATAAATCGTTGGAAACAATAAACGAGTTATTAAAACAAATTCAGCAAAAAGAAGGGTCAGTTACCAGTTTAAAAACTGAAACAAAGGCTGCTAATCTAAGGTCAGATAAACAACAGGTTTCTAATTCTGCCGCCATTTTGCTAACTGAGGATTATAATTTAAGCGATTTGTATAAAAAGCTTGGCGATGCGTACCTAGTTGTGCAGGATTATAACCAGGCTGTTGACGCCTTTACCAAAGTAGTGCAGGCAGAAAGCTCTACTCTTAATAATACGGCATTGATAGAGGCTTATCGCTCAAGATCGAATGCATATTATAATCTTTCCGATGTAGCAAATGCTAATGAAGATTTAAAAAGAATTATTGAATTAAATCCTGAAGATTACCTCGCAATATATACACTTGCTCAAAATAACAGGGACGAAAAAAATTATCCTGAATCAACAAAGTATTTTGCAAGGGCTGCCGAGCTCAACCCTGGAAACATCGGTATTTACAATGATATTGGCAACAACTATTTTTACGCGGAAGAATATGAGAAAGCCAAAGAATATTACCAGAAGACGGTTGACCAAAACGAAAATGCAGATTATGCATGGTCAAACCTGGGGCTTGTAGAAGAAACATTAAAAAATGCGGATGGGGCCTTGAAATATTATGAGACAGCGGTTAAACTCAATCCCACATCCAATACCCTAAATTCAATCGGGAATATTTATTTTAATATGAAAGATTATGATAAGGCGAGATCGAATTATGAACAAGCCTTGAAAATTGAACCCGATTTCTTTTATGCAGAATATAACATTGGTTTGATTGAAGAAAATCTTGGGAATAATGACGCAGCGATGGAACGCTATAAAAAATCCCTGGTTTTAAACCCGGATTATGAAGTTGCTCATATAGGAGTTGCAAGTATTTATTATAAGGATGGAGATTTCGCGGCAGCTAAAGAAAGTTATAATAAGCTTATATCAATCAATCCAAACGATGCAAGTTATTATTTTGACTTAGCCGGAATTGAACAAAACCTTAAGAACTGGAATGCGGTAATTGATAATTATAAAAAACTGGAAGAGTTAAACCCTGACTATAAACCTGACCTCGTAAATAATGATATTGGACTGGCTTATTTTAATTTAGGAAATTGGGAAAAAGCACTCTGGTATTTCATGAAAGCAACAGAGCTTCAACCAGAAAATTATTTATATCTCAACAATGTTTGTGCAGTTAAGATAAGCCTTGGTGATTTTGCAGATGCGGAAAAATATGTACAGAAATCCCTTAAAATTAACCCGGATTATGCGCTGGCTTATTATAATTATGGAAATATCTATGAAAGCATAAATAAACCAAAAGATGCTATCACATACTATAAAAAATCCCTCGAATTAAACCCCGATTATAGCAAGGCTAAAGAACATCTTGCTATATTGGAAAAAACTGTTTCATAATTTTTACGACTGAGCGATTTTTAGAGCCAGTTTATTTTTTCAAATCGAAAATTGAGATCTCCGGTACTGGTGATTTCAAAATGTTTACTATGAAATAGTTTTTTAAAAGTCGCGGTTTTTGTTCGATATATAAAAAAGTGGTAATTCCTTTGCAATACCAGGAATTACCACTGCCAAAAAAAAATCAAATTTTATGCGAATCGTTTCTTAAGATCATTCGCCGCCCCTTCAACATTGTGTTTAAAGTCCGTTGCTTTATTTGTGTATTCAGTGGCTTTGTCCCCTAAGTTCTTTTTATATTTCCTGGCTTTTTTTAACCATTTCTTACGGGTTTCGGTGCCCTCATTGGGAGCAAATAATAAGCCTGCAAGCGCACCAACAGTAACACCGGTCAGTAATAATAATGCGACATTAGAAAGTTTCATATTAAATTGTTTTTAGTAAATAAAAAGATTGTCTTACTATATTCAAAAACACTGCCAGTAACTCATATTCACAGAAATTCTTAATACCTGCTAAAGATATTACTCAGGCTGGTTGCTATTTTAACGCCGGTAAAAAAATACATATCTTTTTGTGATGAATTTCCTCTCCTTTTTCCCTCGTGAGCAAAAGGAATGGTTCCTCGATACGATAGTTCAGCAGCCTTAGGGCCCTTTTCATCCGCTAACACGTCAAGATTTACATATGTTTTACTTACATCATCAAGGTAATCGGTGAACAGAATGCGATATCCAAATTCATAACTGACATCCCATTTGTCCAGTATGTTCGCTCTCCATCCTACTCCTAACGGAATGCAAAATTGGAAGAGTGAATATTTCTTCCTGGAAGGATATTCACTCAGTCCTTCTCCTTCGGTGCTCAGAGGTTGCAGGTAGGTTTTTGTATGATTTTTATCATAAGTGAAGGGATTAAAATAAAATCCGCCCACTCCCGCGAAGAGATACGGGAAAGAAGTATACACCTGTGGATCAAACAAATTGAGCTCGGTTTCAACATTTAATTCAATAACATCGGTTCTAAAGTTTAGGTTACGCCTGGTCAAATGGACACTGTTATTGTTCTGATCATCAGCCACAAGACGGGTGTATGCGATACCAGCCCGAAAATTGAGTAAGTTGCCTGAGTTATACTTCAAATTTAAATTTAGCACCGGCCTAAGCTGTTTAAGTGAAACTCTTTTTTGAGTGAGATCTCCGCTATATCCTGCGGCACCAAGCATGAGTTCAGCTTGCCATTCCTGGCCTTTACAAACTCCTGCAAATAATAAAAGGAATATTACACAAAACTTCATACTTTTTTCTATTTGACTTTTCAATATTTTAATTTGGCTGAAAAGGGGGTAAGGTTGCGAGATGAATTGAGGGTTAAAATTAATTTTTTTTTCATGAAATACCTCCCTTTAGTTTAAAATCGTAGTCTTACCATATTGAACTTTAGTGATTTTACTTTTACGCTTTTTCGTTAAATACTATCAGTACGGTAAAAATCATAAATGAAAAATTGAGCAGTACTGCGCTTGTTGAATGTGCACCGGCTACATATTTTTGTATCAGAAGTTGATTGATGTTCAACAAACATTAATCAGAATTCAAATCCGGCGATAAACCATCCAAATCCAGAAAAACCAAAACAGAATCCGATATCAGTCAACTTCTATTTTAAATTCAATACCTGTTATAAAACTAATATCCCGATTGAAAACCAGCCCTTAAAATGGCTTTAGATTTATCCTGAAAAACCAGCACCCAGGATTAAATTATTACAAGGCTTCTGCACCATGTGCAGAAGTTTTTTTTTGCACCATACTATAATCCTCCGCTAAATTCAATTCTTAAATATTATTTAAGCTCATTTTGCGTTACTAAAATGAACAAAATCTGATATATTGAGAAAACTGTACCACTTTTTTCTATTTTGTTTTTATATGGAATGCGCCGACGCACAACCCCCAATAAATTTAGCCCAGGATACGCTGGGGTTGATACCTCAGAAAGAGAATGTGATTACCCCTGAGACAATTCTTAAAATCGAAAATGTCGGCGCAAATATTAACAGCTTCCTTCCTGAATTAAGGCCCACTATTTCCCCCGATGGGAACCTTTTATTTTTCATAAGGCAAAACGATCCGGCTAACACAAAGTATAACGTGGTTCCCAATTCCCAGGATATCTGGTTTTCAGAAAAAGATACATCCGGCAAATGGAGTGAAGCCGAACATTTGGAGTACCCTTTAAATACTTCAGAATACAACGCAGTCTTTTGGATATCGCCCGATAATAACAGGATTCTTATTAGAAACGCCTTTATTAATGGGGATTATTTTGGTAATGGTGTAAGCATGTGCCAACTGACAAAATATGGCAACTGGAGCAAACCTGAAATGTTGAAAATAAAACATTATGAAAAGTACGACAGGGGCAACCAATACGGCGCTACCATGGCCAATGATGGGCAAACATTGTTGCTTTATATGTCGGAAGTGGAAGGAAGTTTTAGAAATGATATTTATGTATGTTTTTTAGAAAAGGATGGATCGTGGACTGAACCTAAAAGCCTGGGGAAAAAAATAAATCTTTCAAAATACAATGAGATGACTCCCTACCTGGCATCAGATGGGGAAACCCTCTATTTCAGCAGCGATCGTCCGGGGGGATTGGGAGACAATGATATCTGGATGGCCAAACGGCTCGACAAAACGTGGCAAAAGTGGAGTGATCCCGTTAATCTAAAAAGCCCCATTAATACCCCTGAATGGGATGCTTTTTTTACGTTGGATGCAGGCGGTGAATATGCGTATATGACAACCGGTTTAGATACGTATGGATCAAGCGACATAGTACGGGTTAAATTATTGGAACGGCAAAAACCTGACCCGGTGGTATTGGTAAGTGGAAATGTCTATAACGCCAAAACAAAAGAGCCATTAAGCGCTTCTTTGGTTTATGAAACTTTACCGGATGGAGTGGAAGCGGGTAATGGCATCTCTAATCCCGCGGATGGAGCATTTAAAATAGTTCTACCCTACAACAGGAACTATAGTATTCGTGCAACTGCAGATCACTTTTTTGCAATATCAGAAAACCTAAATCTTGATTCTTTAATAAAAGCCGGGTATAAGGAAATACACAAAGACTTATACCTGGTGCCTATTGAAATTGGACAGGTCATACTATTGAATAATGTATTTTTTGACTTTGATAAATGGGATTTACGCTCCGAATCATTCATTGAGCTAAACAGGGTTGTAAAATTATTATCGGAAAATCCTGCAATCGAAATAGAAATGAGCGCTCATACCGATAGCCGTGGCTCCGACGAGTATAATTTTAAATTGAGTGACAACCGTGCAAGATCAGTTATGGAATATATTATTTCGAAAGGTATTGACAGTAGCAGAATCACATCACACGGTTATGGAGAAACGAAGCCTGTTGCAACGAATGATACGGATGAGGGAAGACAGCTAAACAGGAGAGTTGAATTTAAGATTATGAAAAATTAAAATGACCCTAATCATTATTATATCTTTTTAAAACATTATCCACTTATTGAAAAATTTTTCAACTATGAAAAAAAATAATCCGCCTGAATTAAAAGCAATCACGATTTTGCACCTGTCATTATTTTTAGGTCAACTGTTTTTTGGCATTATCGCTGCCGTTCTCGTATATTTAAATAAACTTCATTTTTTACAGCTGCATAACAATTCGCAGGAAATATCGGCGATTTGTGTTGTGGTAGCTGTTACCTGTTATTTAACCGCAAACAGCTTATTCACAAAAAAATTGCAGGAAATAAATGAGAACTATAAACCTCTTGAAGAAAGGCTAAACGATTACCGTGCCGCAAGCATCCTGCGCTGGGCAATTTTCGAATTTGCAGTTTTATTATGCACCATCTTATTTTTAATAACCGCTAACTATGTGGCAATCCTTATAGCCGGCTTATTAATGCTGGTATTCCTGGGCATGCGCCCTACCTCTCAAAAAATTTCATCCCATCTTGGCCTGGCTGAGGCGTAGTTTAGATATTTTGCAGAAAGAGGCAATCCAGACTGCACGAGCTTCTTTAGCATTATCTTGCACGGCAATGAATTTTTGAACCATGAATGCTAAACCTTTTTTAAAATGGGCCGGAGGAAAAGGACAATTAATTTCTTCAATTGAGGCCGCATTACCAAAGGATTTAAAACAAAGAAAGCAGATAACATACATTGAACCGTTTGTGGGGAGCGGTGCGGTCTTGTTCAGGTTTCTTCAGAAATTTCCACAAGCCACTGCCATTATCAACGATGTAAATACTGACCTTACAAAAGCGTACCTTATGATAAAGGATAATCCTGTGGCATTAATTGATGCCCTTCGGATTATTCAGTCATTTTATTATAAATTATCAAATGAAGAGGCTAGACAGATTTTTTTTCTTGATAAGAGGAAGGAATTTAACTCGAGGCATTTAAGCGATTTGGACAATACCGCTTTGCTGATTTTTTTAAACCGTACATGTTTTAATGGTTTATACAGGGTAAACAGTAAGAATCATTTCAACGTCCCTTTCGGAAAATATAACAAACCCAAAATTTGCGATCCTGAAACGATTTTAGCCGATAGCACGATCCTGCAACGGGTCACGATATTAAATGGCGATTATACAAAAACGTTAGATTATGCAAAAAAAGGAACCTTTTTTTATTTTGATCCACCCTATAAGCCAATTAGCAAAACTTCATCTTTCAACTCGTATGCTAAAGATGCGTTTGATGATGCAGAACAAGCCAGGCTAAAAAAGTTTTGTGATAAGCTTTCTTCGAAGAACTACCAATGGTTACTAAGTAATTCAGATCCCAAAAATATAAACCCGGCTGACAATTTTTTTGATGATTTATATTCCGGGGAATCGATTTTTATTGAAAGGATAAAAGCAAAGCGTGTTATTAATTCAAATTCTTCTAAAAGAGGGGAGATATATGAGCTGCTAATTTCTAATTACTCCAGGCAATAACCGAAATAATATTGGATCCGTCTTAAAACCCTTTTTTTCTCATTATTTCATCTAATTCTTTCCACTTTTTCCCTTTTGAAAAATTAGCCGCGTAGTCAGCATCAGTGGCTTCGATAAGTACCTGGTGCATTCCAAGTCTCTTGATTCTTTTTTTTAAAATTGCATTTACTTTGTTTTCTTCTGCAACCATACCAGCATAAATAATGGAGAACCATACGTCTACTTCTTCACCATCAGTTTCATAATCATTTGAAATTTGTGTTATCAATTGTAAAATAGCGGGCTCTATATTTTTATTTGCGGGGCTGTAAAACCTAATAAAATCGTTGTATATTTTCGCATGTCCATAAAGATTGCCTAACGTTTTAAGCCGTGAAAAATATTCTATATCCAAAGGGGCATATCTTGCCTGGCCCACCCGTGTTAAGTAAACACACCATTCATCAAAAGAACCTTTGTCAAATTCTATAAGATTTCTATTCCCTATGTTTTTTATTAAAGTGGGCATCTATACTTTTGATAGATGAAAATAAAACGCTCTTTTCATCGTGATTACTCAAATAATGAAGTATAAGGACAATTAGTTTATATGTCAAGATAAAATTACACTTCTCGAATTGGGGAAACAACAACATAAAACTATTCTTTAAAAAACCTATTGCTTTAGAATTATTTTTTCATCATGTGTTTACATCTAACTGTAAGGATGTTTTTGCATTTTTTTTATGAACTATCAATTGCGGCACATTTTTTTCTTAAGTAGCACTAAAAAGATAATAATGAAAAAATATTTGATATTCGTTGCAGTTGTTTTTGTGTTTAGCACTCTTACCAGCTGTGTAGCGAAAAGATTGTTAACTCAGTCTCAAATGCAAACAGCGGCGTTACGTGAAGACAGTACAAGGCTTTCAAATAATGTTGCCACATTGGAAAATAGCGTAGCCACTTTACAAAAAAGTATCAAGGAGCTAAATGAAAAAATTGCCAATCTTAACAGCCAAAACAACCAACTGGGCCAGCAAAGTGCCGACCAGCAAAGCCAGTTAAGCAGGAGTAAGGAAACACTTCAACAACAACAGGCAAGACTGCAACAACTACAGGCTTTATTAGACCAGCAAAAGGCGCAATCCGATGAGCTTAAAAATAAAATGACCGAAGCCTTGAAAGGATTTAATTCAAGTGACCTGAGCGTGTACCAGAAAAATGGCAAAGTATACGTAAGGCTTTCAGAAAACTTATTATTTCCTTCGGGAAGCGCAGTAGTAAATCCAAAAGGAGTTGATGCCTTGTCTAAGCTTGCTGCGGTACTTAATTTAAATGCTGATGTGGCTGTAAATATCGAAGGGCATACGGATAGTATTCCCATCCGTGGACGCTTTAAAGACAACTGGGATTTAAGCACCGCACGTGCAAGTGCAATCGTACGGGTATTGGTAGATAATTACAAGGTTGATCCAACGAGGGTTGTGGCTTCCGGACATAGTTATTATGACCCTATTGATACTAATGCAACTACGCAGGGACGGGCGCAAAATCGCAGAACAGAAATTATTCTTTCGCCTAAGCTGGACGAGATGTATAAATTGCTAGGTCAGTAAAATCTTATTTTTAGTTCCTCAAAAAAAACAGTAACTTTCTTATAAATTAATTTTTATGAGAAAGTTTTTTTATACCTGTCAGTCGCCGCAATCGCCACGGCAGCTTTTGAATCATGCTCAAAACAATCACCAACTGAAGCAATTTCTCCATTACGTACGAATGTTATCAATGTAACGGTTGCGGCAAACGCTACCTATCTCTTGCAAATTGATAACACAGGGAGTATAAGTAAGCAGGCATCTCATTTTAAAGTAAGCCAAACTGAAGTAGATGATAAAACAAATGCGGTGGTATATAAATACATTCCCCGCGAAGGATTCACCGGTATTGATGAAGTTATTTTAAGTACCGTTAAAGCGTACACAATTGCAACACGCGGTTGTAGCACCAATCACATAAATACAAATGACAATACATCTTACAATGTAACATTTACTACCATTAAGTTTAATGTAACTAACTAAAAGCAGGATAATTTATAGCGGCAATTTTTTAACCGGCTAATTTCACTCTTACAGCATTTGGTCCCTTCGGACCCATTTCAACCTCAAAAATTACTTTGTTGTTTTCGTTCACTTGTTCTAACAATCCATTCGCATGAACAAATATACTTTCCTGTGTCACCTGGTCTTTAATAAATCCATATCCTTTTGATTCATTGAAAAAGGTAATGGTGCCTTTCCTTATTGCATCGGCAGGATCCATGGGAACCTGTTTTGGAACGCCGATTTGAATGTCTTCTAATTTTATTTTTCTCTGTTTGCTTGGGTCTGGCGGGGTTGAAGAAAAATTACCATTTTCATCAACATAAGCAAGCATATCATCAAAGGATTTCCCTTCTTTGGCATTTTCCTTTCGCTCAAGTTTTCTTTCCTGTTTGTCCTGCCTGTTCTTTTGTTTTTTCTTCTCCCTTTCTTTCTTATTCCATGTTTCCTGCGATTTACCCATAAATTTTTTTACTTGATTTTAAATTTGTCTTTATAATTACTTTTTGTTCAAAAGGCAAAAGCCCTAAAGTTCAATTTTCTCCGGATTATATTGAAGGTACAATATTTCTAATCCAAATTGTAGTAAACGGGGTAAGCTTGCCAAAATTATTTTTTAATAAACAGAACCGAAAATGAGCGTAAACTAACGCTTTTAATTGTTTATTTTTTTACCTTGTTATTTATTATTCATCAAGTTTATAAAATGAAGACGGCGAATAAGCGTATCTCAGCAAAAGATTTAAAATCTGATAAGAAATTATTAAAACTGATTACCACAAAAAAAAGTTGGGATGACGTTTCTATAGATGAATCATCGCTTCAACAGTTGAATAGTTTAGGTTCCCGCCTTAGTGTGGCCGGAACACAAGCCAACAGTGGTGAAATTGTGGCAACCCGGGGCCGTACTGTCCTATTTACCGGCTCCGCCGGCAAAAGAAAAAAACTAGCGGCAAAGTTATTAGGCAGGCAATATGATAAGGATGTTTACCGGGTGGACCTTTCAAGGTTAGTATCGAAATATATAGGCGAAACTGAAAAAAACCTTGAAAAGATTTTTGATGCTGCGGAAATGAAAAACTGGATACTTCTTTTTGATGAAGCCGATGCGTTATTTGGCAAAAGAACCGATGTTCGTGATTCACATGATAAGTATGCTAACCAGGAGATTTCTTATTTGCTACAGCGTATTGAAGATTACCCTGGATTAATAATTCTCAGTTCAAACAATAAGGATGACGATCCAGCGAAATTCTCAGGGATTGTTAATGAAACGATTTATTTCAAAAAGAAACCTTAGCGAGCTTACATAACGCAATTAGGTAATCATCACTAGCTTTACTCAATATAGATCCTGTTTTTAATTGAATGAATTAAGACATAACCGATAGAATTTTATGGAAGATAAAAGAGAAGTGTGGCAACGTGGACCTTTGCCCAATATCCCTTCATTATTACAGCCCGTTGCTCATGCCTTGTTGCAGGCACGTGAAGAACTTCATGAAATGATGATTGATTTCCCCGAAACTCTCTTGTGGGATGGGCCTGCAGGCGTTGCTTCTCCTGCGTTTCATTTACAACACCTAACGGGAGTGCTTGACCGGTTATTTACTTATGCGGATAAAGAGGCATTAATTTCCGATCAGCTGCATGCATTGAATATTGAAGGCAATCAACAAGAAACTTTATCATCAATGAAAGAATTGATTGAATTGTTTAATACCCAGGTTGATCTTTCCATAAATAAATTAAGCAAGGTAAATATTGATACGCTGTCTGAAGCAAGATTTGTTGGAAGGAATTTAATTCCTACTACTTTAATCGGCTTGTATGTGCATGCGGCAGAACATACGATGCGTCATATCGGCCAGTTGTTGGTTACCGTTCGTATTCTGAAAGGGAAATAGTAACGATTATAAAGATTTCAAAAACTGTGTCAAAGCTTTTCTATCTCAGCAGAAAGTTGCGCAAATTTTTTGTTTGGATTGTTCTGCATTCCCACCATGCCACAATACAGCCTCTTCAAAAGTACGTGCCCGTCCATCATGAAGATAAAATGGCTTCCCGTTAGTTCGGGGCAAAAGGCCTACACCCCACAGCGGTGGCGTTGAAGCTTGCGAAAGATTTTGATATTGAGGAAGTGCACCGTTGTCAACAAAGTCATTAAGCACCGTTTGTTTTAACGAGCTGAAGTCGTCACTATTGCCGCTTTGAGCTTTTCTGCAGGCAGTGAAAAAAAGACAAAGAATTAAAAAGAACCAAATAATATTATTTTTCATTTTGGCAGCATCAATTTTTTAAATCGAAGTGGAATCTCTCAGCGTGATTTCAAGAACCCCATTATTATTTATGACTGGCAGGTGTACAAGATTTTTTTCGGCCGGCCCTTTTAGTACATTACCGTCAATGTCAAATTCACTACCATGTAAGGAGCAGTAAAATTTATTACCTGTTTTAACCAATGAGTGACCTGCATGGGTGCAAATCATTGCCAGCGCCACGTAAGAGTTATCATTTTCCTTCTTAATAAAAACATCGTAGTCAAAATTCCTGATAGTTACCAGTTTTATATCCGTTGCTGCCATCTCACTTTCGGGTATAGAAAATTTCATATCCTTTTGAGTCACTTTTGCGACTGACAATTTTGGGCTGCACGAGGCCAATGAACTTATTAAAATGCCACTGCCCAATGCTAAACACGCATTGCATCCCGACTTTATAAATTTTCTTCTTTCCATTTTAAAATGACCAGCCAATACCAAGGTTAATAAGTGTATTATTTTGCCGGTAGGGTAATGCTACCGGGTTTGGATTTACAATCAGGTCAGGATTAGCGGGCCCGGTATGCATCAATCTCACATCGGCCTTTACGACCACGTTTGATACAGGCAAATAACCAAATCCCACAATAAGATGATGTTGCTTTTCTGTACCGTCATAAATCCCGTTGTCAGGGATCGACTGGTTAAGGTCGAGTAGTTCATATCTTCCAAACACATTCAATGTTTGTGATCTTAATTTTTCATTTTTTGAATTTTCAAATAGGTTGTACCCGGCTTCTATATAACCCCCATACATACCCGAAGCAATGTTCGATGCAAAAACTTTGTTAGTGATAGCAGCCTGAGGGTATGAGATGTATGCAGCAAGCGCCTTGGAAGTGAAGCCATTTCTTGCGAACTGAATATTGGCTTCTGTTAAGTAAAGGGGTGCGCCAAAAATGCCGCTTTCCAATTGGAGGCTGTCGGATTCTCTTTGGCCGAATGGTGTTGTGCCTCCCACATAACCCGATACCTGGAATTTAAAATCCTTATAAAAATATTGGAGCGATGCGGTCACAGCAAAATTATTTGCCGGCGCCAAATTGCCTTCAGCCCTGCCTTCCCGAATGCCATTGCCATGTTCAAACTTCTCAGAATTTAACCCGTTTAAAATGGCAATACTATAATTAAGCGGCAGTCTTCTAAGCTCTCCATAAAAGCCCACCCCAAGTTCTCTCCATGTAGCAGGGATTACTAATTGCTCTACAACCGGGCGTTCGACCCCATTAAAATTTACAGGAAGATGATTCTCGTTAAGCAAGCCGATACGCGGTGTAAATAACCCTGCAACAAGGTATTGTTTTGAATTAAATTTAAATCGCAGGAAGGCCTGCTCAATAGCTACTTCACCGCTCGGTTCCCCACCTTCAATTTTTGCATTTTCAATTTCAGTTTCTGAAAAGAAGGCAATTTTGCTGTTGAACTGGTGGCCTATGAAAAATACAAACCGCTCCAGGGTAACAAAGGCTCTTTGCTCATTTTGATTATGCTGGTAGTAGGCGCTACCGTATCCCGACAGTATCGTTTTATTTTTTGCAATGCCCTGAGCCAGCGAATCTTCGCCGCTCATCGTAATTAATTTTTGAGCAGGAGTGAGGTTAGGAATTTGGCAAAATACCGAAGCGGGTAGCAGGAAGAAAATAAAAAATGCTTTGGTAATTCGGGAATAAATTTTATTGAGCTGCATAGCCACAAAATTGTTCCATAACAATTTTTATGGTTTACGGTTTCAGGAATAAAACCATTTTGCCATTTACGGTTTAGGGAAATTTTCCGGTAATCTACCCGGCCTGGGAAAAAAATTCATCCGCATTAAATTTGTTGACTAATCACTATTCGCCATGTGTTTTTTGACCAACTTTATTAAACTTGTGCGAAGAACATATCATAAATTGCATTTTTAAGCTAAAGCCAATTCTAAATATTTTTCCAATGAGCAAATTAAAACATGGAATATTCCTGCTGCTTTTTGTTTCTGTGAATTTTAGTGTTCTCAATGCCCAGGTAATTACCCCTGCAGAAATTGATTCAGTGGCAGAACTTACTTTAAAAACGTTTGATGTTCCGGGTATAGCAGTAGCAGTTGTAAAAGATGGAAAAGTGGTTCATGCAAAAGGCTATGGCGTACGATCACTAAATACCATGCAAAAGGTGGATGAAAATACTTTGTTCGGAATAGCTTCCAACACCAAAGCCTTTACAGCAGCTGGTTTGGGTATGCTGGTTGATGAAAAGAAAATTTCATGGGATGATAAAGTCGTAAAATATATTCCTGAATTTGTGATGTACAATCCTTATGTAACTGCAGAGTTTACTATACGCGACTTAATAACCCACCGCAGCGGGCTCGGGTTAGGTGCCGGCGATCTGATGTTCTGGCCCGATTCCAGTAGTTTTACCAAGCAGGATGTGCTGCATAATCTGCGTTACTTAAAAGCCGTTTCCGGCTTCAGGACGAAATATGATTACGATAATAATTTGTACGTGGTTGCGGGTGAAGTATTGGCAAGAGCTTCAGGAATGACGTGGGAGAATTTTATTCAAACAAGAATCTTACACTCACTTGATATGACCGCAACGGCTCCATCTTTTAAATTGCTAAAAGACAAGTCGAATGTTATTGATCCGCATGCGCCGGTTGATGGAAAAGTAAAAGTGATACGCAGGGACTGGAACACCAATGCGAACGCTGCTGGAGGAATTTACAGTAACCTAACGGACATGTGTAAGTGGATAATCATGCAAATGAATAACGGCAAATATGGTGAGGGATTAAGCAAACAATTATTCAGTGAAGACGTTCACGACGATATGTGGTCGTCGCAAACGATCATTAATGCAAAAACCACTGCGCCTTACAATACCCATTTTTCCAGCTATGGGCTTGGTTGGTTCTTATCTGATGTGCATGGCTATAAGGAAGTGACTCATACAGGCGGGCTGGCGGGAATCGTAACGCAGGTAACTTTATTCCCGGAAATGAAACTGGGAATAATCGTATTTACCAACCAGCAATCCGGCGCTGCTTTCAGGGCCATAACGAATACGATAAAGGACAGTTACCTGGGATTGCCTAAAAGTGACTGGGTAAAAAAAATGCATGACAGGGTGGTAGAAAATGAAACCAATGCAAAAAAAATTACGGGTGAAATATGGAACGACATCGAAGCACAGCAAAAAAATAATGCAGCAAAAATTGATGTGAATAATTTCACGGGTACTTATACCGATCAATGGTTTGGTGATGTAACGATCTCAAAAAAAAATGGAAAGATTTGGTTTGATTCAAAGAAATCATTTTTGCTTAATGGAGAAATGCTGCCCTATAAACAAAATATCTTTGTCGTGAAATGGGGCGATAGAAGCCTTGACGCGGATGCATTTGTAACATTCGACGTCAATGATAAAGGGAAAGCTACCCACATGACCATGAAACCTATATCACCACTGACTGATTTTAGTTTTGATTTCCAGGATTTGGATTTTACGCGGAGTAAATAAAAACGCAAATAAATTTATTACAATGATTTTCAGGGAAGCGACGATTGACGACATACAGCAAATACAGGTAGTGCGCAATTCAGTAAAAGAAAATATGTTATCAAATCCGGCTTTGGTGACAGACGCAGACTGTAAAGATTTTATTACACGCCGTGGCAAGGGCTGGGTTTGTGAAGTAGATAATGCTGTTGTTGGTTTTGCCATTGCAGATCTTGAAGACCACAACATCTGGGCGTTATTTTTACTACCAGCGTATGAAGGTCGGGGAATCGGGAAACAACTGCATGATATAATGCTCAACTGGTATTTTTCCAAAACAAACCAGGATGTCTGGCTTGGTACTGCCCCACGCACAAGAGCAGAAATCTTTTACAGGCGGTGTGGCTGGAAAGAAAATGGCACGCATGGTAAAGGAGAAATAAAGTTTGAAATGACCTTTGATAACTGGAAAGAAATTAAAAATTTGCAGGCAACATCATGAGTAAAGAAGAAACAAAAGATTTAATAAAATTTCTTGCTCCATTTAATGACAATATTAAAGAGCTCGCCTTGTGGCTAAGAGATTTTATATGGGATTTATATCCAACAGCCAATGAATTAATTTATGATAATTATAATGCTGTTGCCGTAGGCTGGTCACCTTCAGACAGGGTAGGGCATATATTTTGCTCCATAGCAATCTATGGCAATAAAGATGTTCACTTTGGTTTTTACTGGGGCGCAAAAATCAATGACCCTGAAAAGAAATTATTGGGCAAGGGTAGCCAGTACCGTTATATTAAAGTAACAACACAAAAGGAGTTCCCCAAAACGTATATAAAAAAGTTAATGAAGGAAGCGTATGTGTATTCACTTGCAAAAATTAAAATTGAAGCCGAGGCAAAAAAAAGCAAGCCGCAAAATATCAAAGGAGCTACCATTGTAAAATCAATTTCAGAAAAAAAGAAACGGCCCGGAATAATCCCACTAAAAAAGA
This sequence comes from Chitinophagales bacterium, assembly GCA_038258875.1. Taxonomy (GTDB): domain Bacteria; phylum Bacteroidota; class Bacteroidia; order Chitinophagales; family Chitinophagaceae; genus Ginsengibacter. The sequence goes on along the minus strand of JBBSPK010000006.1, from coordinate 11,292 downwards.
AGTAATCCTCTTAACAATGCTGAAGCAGAAAGAAAATTACTTTATCCTGTTATACTTCTTCAATACATCCATAACCAATTTATGCGGAAGGGCATAAGCCTTGTTTCCATTAATTCCTTCCATGGTTTCGGCTGCCACCATTGCGTTGATAATCGCTTCTTCAACGGCCTGCACGGTTGCATCGAACAACGGATTAATTAAATCATTAGGCAACTCATCCACTTTTGTAAAATTCTCTCTTTGAAATGCTGATTGGTTGGCGGTAGAGAAAGCAATGAAAATATCGCCCGACCCATTCTCTCCGCGGCCACCAACTTTGCCTACACCAATAGCGACTCTTGCAGCAATTCTTTTTAGCTGGTGTGGCAACAACGGTGCATCGGTTGCGACCACAACAATGATAGAACCGTCACCTTCCTGCCTGTATGATGGCGGCGCTTTTAATTCATAATTTAAAGTGTCCTTTAATTCCTTTCCTACCGGTACGCCCGCAATCGTGAGATTTCTTTTCGCTCCAAAATTTGATTGTACCAATACACCGATTGTATAAGAGGAATCTTTAATTTTTACGATTCTTGAAGATGTTCCCGTTCCGCCTTTAAAACCAAGGCACATCATTCCTGTGCCGCCCCCGATATTTCCTTCTTTTAGGTAACCTGATTTTGCACTATCCAAAGCGTCAAAAGCATTTTGTTCTTTTACATGAAAACCATAAATATCATTTAAAAAACCATCGTAAGTTTCTGCAACAACAGGGTAGGTGTACCAGAAATCTTCATGATACCAATTCGTTTTTACAAACCATTTTAATACAGCATCTCTCACAACACCTACACTATTTGTATTGGTAATCATAATGGGAGTTTCCAAAAAACCTGATTCTGTTATCCATGTGGTACCCGTCATTTCACCATTGCCATTTAATGTATACCAGTTTGCATACACGGGATTATTATTACGGCCCCTGGGTAAAATTGCTGTAACGCCCGTTCTTACGGGTCCTTTGCCTCTAATGTTTTTACCTTCTCCTGAAATGATAGTGCTGTAGCCTACTTCAACATCTTTTACATCGGTTATTGCATTGAATGTTCCGGTAGTTCCATCGAACGGGATTCCAATATCTCTTGCTCTTGGCTTTTGTGCAGATGCTGATATTTGACAAATAATCGCGAATAGAATTAATTGAAGTTTATTCATGTTAAGAAATTTTCTGAATGAAAATAATTAAAAAACTTATTGTCTAACGGAATTCCTTATTAAAGATCGGCCGGAATATTTTTAATTATTATTAAGGCTGCGTATACCGAGTCAGGTCTGACCGGGAATCGTTGAAGCAAGCAAGGCTCTTTTGTAAGTTGGGTTTTGTGTGTCGGAACTTGTTGCTTTGGATATGAATTTTTCGCAAGAAATTTTAAGCTTTATGGTTGACAAATCTATAAAATATGTTATTTTTGTCAACAACTAGAAATAATCAAATAAATAACAGAATGGAAAATGTATTTGGGAATAAATTGGTATCAGCAAGAAAGATGGCTGGAATGTCTTTACAGGACTTGGAAACCAAACTTGAAAAAGTAGTTTCCCGTCAGGCATTGCATAAATATGAACAAGGTAAAATGAAACCTGATAGTCAGGTGCTGATTGCTCTATCAAATGCGTTGTGTGTGCCTGTGGATTATTTTTATTCGGTTCCTACTGTAAATGTGGAATTGAAAAATGTTGACTACCGAAAATATTCTTCTAAGATTTCAAAAGCAGAAGAAGTGGCTGTTGAAGAAAAAGCAAAAGAAAATTGTGAACGCTATTTGGAATTGGAGCATTTGATTAGCCCCAATGAGAAGCCGGAATATTTTATCTACGATAAAGTGATAGAAAACGCTGATGATGCTGAAAACGCTGCAAAAAAACTAAGAGAGGTTTGGAAACTTGGTTATGACCCTATTCCTGATGTTGTTGAAATGTTAGAGGATAAAGGTTACAAAGTAATAGAGGTAAATGCTCCCGATGGTTTTGATGGAATGAAAGCAGATGTTGACGGCAAAAAATTAATTGCCCTGAAAAAAAGTAGAAAAGAAGGCGAAGATGTTGTACGAAAACGTTTCACCGCTTTGCATGAGTTAGCACATCACTCTTTGAGGCTTTCAACCAAACTTACTGATAGAGAAAGAGAAACTCTGTGTCACACTTTTGCTTGTGCAGTATTGTACCCTGCTGATATGGCTAAAAAAGAATTGAGTAAAGACCGGTTCCATTTTTATCAAAACGAATTAGTATTAATTAAAGAAAGATGGGGAATTTCTTTTACTGCGGTTTTTTCAAGGGCTTTGTATCTGAAAATCATTACCGATTTTATTTACAAAAGATTTAATGTGGGGTTTAAGCAAAGAGGTTATCATATCCCGAATGCAGAGCCGGGTAGATTTATGAGCAAAGAAAAACCTGTTCGTATGGAACGGTTGGTATATCTCGGTTTGTCAAAAGAAATCTTAACAGTAAATGAAGCGGCATATTATCTCGGAATTTCTGCATGGAAGTTTCGTGAGCAGTTGCACCAGATAGTATGAAGCTAATTATTACAGATTCCAGTGTCTTCTTTGACATTATCAAAATTCAGGCGTTGCCAGAGTTCTTCGCTTTGAGTTTTGAGATTTGCACGACCGATTTCGTGAGGGAAGAAATATTAGAATCTGAACAAAGGGAGCAAATTGAAATTTTCATTCGGTCAAAGAAGTTAACCGTCTTTGAACTCACCGAAAAGGAAATTGAGGAAGTAGAAAAATTTCAGACGAAAAGATTTTTCAAAACTCTCATTGATAAAACAGTTTTGTGGAAAGCGAAGCAATTGAATTGTCCATTACTTACTGGTGATGCAAAACTAAAGAACGAAGCAATTGACCAAGGTCTAAAGGTTCACGGAAGTTTGTGGGTGATACTCACACTTGTTGAACAGAAACTAATTACCTCGTCAAATGGAGTTGCTTACTTAGAAAAACTCAAGGTAGTCAATGACCGTTTGCCGTTAGAAGAAATTGATAAACTGATTAAAAAATTAAAATTATAAAAATTAAAAAGTAAATAGTATGAGTAAGAAAAATCAACATGTAGTGCCCAGCGGTAAGGATTGGGCTGTAAAAGGTGCAGGTAACAACAGGTATACTGCAATCGTAGATACCCAAGCCGAAGCAATCAGGATTGCCAGAGAAATTGCAATCAATCAGAAATCAGAAGTAGTAATTCATCGTCCTGACGGAACCATTAGGGATAAAGATTCCTACGGCAATGACCCTAATCCTCCAAAAGATAAAAAGCATTAAGGATGAAAGGTAAAGTCAGTTTCGTTATTGGTCTTATTGGATTTGCGATTTGTTTTTTTCTCAAAGAAAATGAATCAAAAAATACCATTTCCAAAATCTCATTTTGTTGTTGGTGGGCTAATTGAGTTCATTGTTTTTATTCTTGAAAATAGAAAGCGTTGGGGTGTTCTGAAAACTTTAATCATAAAGCGGAATCAACCTGTAAGAGTAACTGTTGCTTATTTATTCAGAATAGAAGTAAACGGAAAGTATGCTTTGATTAAAAGGCATAAGGAAGATAACAAAGGGTTTCAGCCTGTCGGTGGTTGTTACAAGTATCTCAAAGAAGAAAACCGTGAGTTCTTAGATAAACTTGGAATTGAACCTTGTAATTATGTACCTCGTGATGAAGATACAGAACACGACTTGCGGATTATTATTAAAAAAAGGAAAAACCTTGTTGCATTTTTAAAGTGGTTTGAAAGCAGAAAAAATCGTGAGCTTGACCCTTACAGAGAATTTTGCGAGGAGTTAATCACTCCTAACTTTTTGCCTAAAAAAGCGTTCAGGCATATCAAATATATTTTCATCGGTAAGCATATTGAAGGTGTATTGAAGTCCCCTGTTTATCCGCAAGATGAACTTAGATATGCTGACATATTTGAACTGCGGACTGAAAACGATGCACAAAAGCAAGCGATTGTGAATTTGAAGAACATAACCGAAGAAATACTGTTTGCAACTCCTTTTGAAATAAATAAAAGAGCATCAGATAATGGAAGTGTAATACTCCCTCATTCATTTAAAATATTACCACTATGATAACTTTAGAAAACAAAGCCACGCAAATTGATGACCTGCTTGATAAAATGGCGGAAGCGGTTCAGCTTGATGATACAAGGTATGACCGAATGAAAAGCAGCTACGAATCTGTAAAGAATTGGATTGAAGCTGATGAATTATTTTTCAAACCATACAATTATGATGTTTATCCGCATGGTTCGGTAAGAATACTTACTACTGTGAAGCCGATTGGCAAGGATGAGTTTGATTTGGATATTGCCATTCATCTAAAGAGTAATACACCACATACACCGCAAAGGATTTATGCGGAGTTAAGAAGGTGTATTGAAGCATACGCTAAAAAAACATGGATTGAAAATTGAAGCAAAAAATCGTTGCATCCGGCTGAATTATGCAGGAGATTTTCACATGGACATACTCCCGGGTATTCAGGAAAATGCGTATGACCAAAACAAAATTAAAGTGCCTGACCGTGTGTTGGGTGATTGGGTAAGTAGTAATCCAAGGGGTTACGGTGATTGGTTTATTGGCAAAGCAAATTTGGTGAAAGAAAGTTTGCTTGAAAAAGCATTGAGAGCCGAAAAATTACCTGCCGATAATTTCAAACACAAAAAACCACTGCAACGGGCTGCGCAATTGATAAAGCGGTACCGCGATATTTATTTTCAGAAAGATGATACTTACAAAACATCAAGTATCATTCTAACCACTATTGCAAGTCAGTTCTATCAGGGTGAAGAAAGTATTTTTGATACGGTTGATAATATCATCTCTACCATTCGTACTAAAGTAAATCAGTCGATTGGCAGGTTGAAGATTTTAAACCCTGTAAATTCAGCGGAAGATTTTACGGATAAGTGGGATGATGAACCTGAATACTATGTTCAGTTTAAAGAATTTGCAAGTCATTTATACAACGAATGGCAGAAACTAAAAATGCAGCATGGTGTTCCAGAAGAAGGTGCGATTATGAAAGGATTATTTGGAGATGATATTTTTGTAAAGGCACAAATAAGTCAGACAGCAAGAATGGAATCACTGAGAAAAAGTAACAATTTGGGTATTAAACCTAATACGGGGATGCTTTCATCTGCAAGTTCTGCGGGTGTAGCTGCTATAAAAGCAAATACATTTTTTGGGAAATAATGGGAAAGAAGTTTACAACTAGAGATAAAACTATTGCAGAACAACTTTCCGCTATCAGAAGCAAGTATCCGCAATTTGAAACCGCTTTTGCTTCACATAGCGGCTTAAAAGTAAATGGTGCATTGCAACCAACCTCAAGAAGTGCTGCTTATAATTTCATCTTGAAATACAATTTGACTGATAGACCGAAAATAAAAATTATTTCACCTGAAATAAGAAAGAATGAGAAAGGAGAAGATGCAGAGCATCTTTATCCAGGCGGATGTCTATGTCTGTATCAACCTAAATATCGTGAGTTTACAAGAACCGATTTATTAGCCGATACAATTATTCCGTGGACTTCGTTATGGTTATATCATTATGAGGTTTGGCACTTAACAGATAAATGGCTCGGCGGTGGTGAACATCCAACGTAAATGTTTTCTGAATGGTATTATTAGCCGATGTATTACGGCTAAAAGTCCCAAAAAACCATACGCCAAAAAAAACTGCGGCATCTCATCTTCAAAACCTCGTTTCCGAAATTTCCAAATCCCAAATCTTGTCGGTCAAATTAAACGCTGCAAAAATTTCTTTTGCTTCCTGCATCGTCCATTTTTCCCAATGAGGATTTGAATGATTGCCATACCATTTTTTAGAAAACTCCCATACATTATTTATTGGCTGGATATCGCCTTTTGGTATGTTGTGTCTTTTTGTCCATGCATCAATTTGCGCTTCATCTTTAAAAACAAGCATGTTGCTGCAGGTGTACATAATATTGTCCCATGCCTGTTTCATCGCTATGGGAAAATGTATGTAAAGATTTTTTTCCTGTACTTTTTCGTCCGTTATGTGAATAACAACCTGTTCGTCGTAGGCTGCAAATGTTGTTGTAATTGTTACGTCTTCTTTTAAAAGCGCAGCAACACCCAGCGAACACCACGCACAATTACCCCACCATATTCCCCTAACAGTTTTCACTAAAAAGTTAGAGGGTGCTAAAGAGAAGGGATGTATTACCCAAACCTTTGGTTCGTGTGGATGCAATACAACGCCGTGATATTCCTGTAAAGCATACAAGCTTTGTTCAATATCTCTTGCATCTGTTTTTAAAATATCCGATAAGGTGGGAATATCCGGTGCAAATCCATTGTCAATAATATATTTGATAATAGTGTAGTGTAAAGGGCTGTTGGCGATCATTGAAATAATAATGTTGTTATATTAGATCTACAAATTTAATAATACGGTAGGTTATTCTACTGCTTATGATACCTGGTATTGAAACAAAGCAAGTTCCATATTTCTCTGCTGCAATGCAAGTTCAGGCGAATCGGGAGTAAAGACATTTTCAATGTGCGTAAATCCAAAGCTTTTGTAGTAGTCAATAATTACGGGATTATTCGCCCATGTATCCATTCTTATAAATGAAATGTGATGTTCTTTTGCAAACTCTATTGCCCATTTTAAAATTTTACCGAAATGCTTTTGCCCTTTATGCTTTGGGTTTACAACAATCCTGTGAAGGTAGATAGCGTTTCCATTTTCTTTTTCTCTCCAGATGATTGGGTCAGCATAAACGACGCTGAAGACACATAGAATCTCATCACCTGAAATAATTTTATATTCCAGTTTATCGTGGATCTCTTTTAATATTATTTCCCTGTCATAACTTTTCCAAACGGGGTAGTTGTTCTTTTCCTGGTAAATGATTGCTTCATCAAAAAGGCTGAAGATAAACTCCACATCATCTGTGGTTGTATTTACAATCCTGTAGTCCATCAGTAAAAATCTTCTTTCATAAAAATAAATAATAAGAGAACCTGTTTTTATAAAAAATATTTTTACGATGAACTCATCGTGTTTATTTTTCGCTTAAGTTACTCACCAATTGAGTCAGGGTCTTAATTGTTATTTCATATTGTTCTTTGGAAATTTCTTTCATTGCAAATGTCCTGAACTCGTTTTGTTTTTGTAAACAATCAGTGTGCAATTGTTTTCCATGCAGTGTCAAACTATATGACGCGGTGCCTTCAATAAGATTTGATGCCAGGAGCCTGGATAAAATTTCAGTAATTTTTTCTTCACCTGCAAAAGGTTTCAAAAGTTCGGATAATTTTTTAAGTGTTATTTTTTCATCACCTGCGACGGTATTAAGTACCTGCCATTCTGTTCTGTTCAGGCCAAACTCAGATTGTATTTTATTAATACCCTTTGTAAGCAAATCATCCGCTTTCTTTAACCAATAACCTATTGGAAGTTGATTATTTTTCATTCAAAATTTCTTTCCACTTTTTTGTTGTGTCCTTATCCTGCTTTAAATTATTTATAGGAGTAGTAGGGTCGTAATATTGACCGGCGTACACGACTTTAGGAAACGGGTTGCCTGGCACGATATTAATTTCAGGCACCGAAGAATTAGGCCTGGAAAAAGAGAACTTATATTTTTTCTCATTCACAACCGCATCAAATCCTAAACCCATTCTTAGGAAAGGCCATTTTATTTCTTTGATTTCAGAAAGAGGAACACTGAATTGAACGCCTTCTTCAATAATGTATGTTACCAATCCCTTTTTCCAAACAAGCACACCGGCTGTTACCTTGCCGAAAAGTCCTGCTATTTGCCACGTCCTGGAAATTAAGTCACCCATAATTTAAAGTTATGTAAAACCTGTAAAATATGAGGCCCGGGCATAATAAACCGGCATAATAAAGTTCATTCGTTTAGTTTTTCCTGAAAGAAATCCGGTAAACTCCTAACTTTTATTATGCCAGTTTTAAACCTGTGAAATTTATTCGCTGCCCTGCAGTTTTACCAATTTGTTATAAACGCCCAGCAGCAACAAGGGCGCAGCCCACTGTCCTATAAAAAGACTGTTGTGCTCATGTTTATGGCCATCAGTATTTTTTGCCATAAATTTTAATGCCAGTGAAATTCCCATTGAACCAAGTGCGGCCCAAAGGAATACATCCGAAGGAAGTTTTGCTGTTTGTTCTTCAATTGCTTTGGCGACTTTGCCTTCTTTATGGGCTGTGTTTGTGAGTGGATTCATAATGTTTCCTGTTTAATTGTATATATAGAATAGTTAAACAATAAAACACTACCCATGACCTGTTTGTTTAAAAAAAGAAATGTTTTTTTTCCTGTGAAGTGGTGGATTGCAGGTCTGCCACGTAGCTCTTACACGATTTTAAATTTTTTTCTTGCCTTAATAATTTATCTGCTTCCAATTCACCGATACAATCCATCATTTCATCTATAGACTACGCCATCGAAAATTTTAAACAATGATTTTTACCTTATATAAAAGAAGAAGCAAAAAAAGAATGCATAATTCAGCTTCACCAACAGATGAAAATAATATGGAGCGTAAAATTTTTTTAAAAAGCGCGGTAAAAAATAGTACCCGCGAAAAATTCCTAAAAATAAAAAAACCGGCGACGGCCGGTTTGTAGCAGGTAAGCATAATTGTATTGTAACAAAAGATTTTTATCAGGAGAGAATCCTGGTTGGTAAAAATGAATAGGGGTCTAAAGAAAACTGTTTATCGAATTCTTCGTATTTTTCACCCAGTTCAAGCTCTAAAAAGGATGCGCCTTCACGTACTTCCCAGAGATATAATTTTTTATTTTCTGAATATTGATTGAATATTTCCGGGAACATTTCCGGAAGCAGTCCATTCCAGCAGGCTATTTCCAGTTTTTGCTTTTCCGTAAGGTGGCGGTAGATAAATCCATCAGAGTTTTCGCAAAATTCTCTCGATGAAAAAGTTGTTCCGGTTATTAATAAAATTTCCTGTTGTGTAGAATTAGTTTTCATAAACTCTGTTTTATTTTTAATTGTTAGACGGATTAGCTACCAGGTTCGTATCAACACTGCGATAAATATTCTGTTAAATACTTTACGCCGATACAACAGGAAATAAGGGATTAGTGCTTAAATTACATTCAGGGATCGACTATATAAGTCAATGTAATTAAGTACGCAGGAATTCAAAAAGATAGTGGGAACGGAAGGAGAGACTATTGTGTGGGTATAAATGTAGAGAACATTTTTTTAATTTGCAATACCCCGTATAAAAAATTTAAAAAACATACCGGGAAGAATAATGTCGTAGATATAACGGTAAAACTAAATACGATAGATAATCATCATTCTTGTTCAAAACTACATCATCGGATTACTAGTGATCAATATCAATCTGTATCAGCCAGTTGGAATCTTCCATAAGTTCTATCCCAACTTTTTCCGTAGGCAGTTTTGGGTCTCCAATTGTTTCGAAAGAAAAAATTGCGTAAAATGGAAATGTGATTTTTCTAAAAGTGTATTTATTTGCAAATAATGAAGAGGTCTCGTCCGGCACTTCCTGCTCATATATAATTCTTCCTGAATTATGAAACTATATCTTATTGAATGTAAATCATTCTGTTTTAAGATTGTAAACTAACGAAACCAAACCACTTGAATATGTTTTTGTATCGGTTAACTTTAATTTAATTCTTTCGCTAATATTTTTGAATAAAGGCTTTCCGTTTCCAAGTAAAATTGGATGAACTGCCAGGGATATTTCGTCAACCAATCCCGCATTCATTAATGAAGTCGTTAGTCCTGCTCCGCCAAAAAGCCATATATCTTTTCCCTCTTCTTTTTTTATTTTTTCAACTTTCCTTTTGATGTCATTTTTTATTAAAGTTGCTCCGTCTTTTACTTTAGCAAGAGTGGTCGAAAAAATATACTTTTTGAATTTTGGGAAACCCCCGCCATTGTTATCACCCACGGCCAGGCTCATTTCATAAGTCTTTCGTCCCATGAATAATGTATCAACTCTTTTAAAGAAATCTGAAAGCCCATAATCCTGATCGGTAAAACACCAATCATATTCGCCATTTGGCCCTTCGATAAAACCGTCTAAGCTAACGGCGACCGCTAATATAATTTTTCGCATTATGGAAAATTTTAAATAAAGCCGGGGTCTTAAGATAGTATATCCAAAATGTGTGGCGGTTCTAAAAAATTACCTGGTAAACATGCCTGTATTACAATCCATCCAAAAATTGGGAATGGATATAATCGACAACCGCAGGGAGGCTGTTGGTTTGTTCATAAATTTTTAATTGCCTGTCAGCACCCGTACCATTTTCAAGCATTTTATGAACGTGGCTTATCGAATTTTTAATTCCCAAAGGCCCTGTTACATCATCTATAAAATCCAGGAGTTCATAAATAAGTACTCGTGTATTTACTTCTGTTTCTTTTCCAAAATCGATCATGCTGCCTTCAATACCGTACCGGCCTGCACGCCATTTGTTTTCATTAATAAGCACACGGGGATAAATAATGAAATTAAGATTTTCAGTACGCAGCTTGTAAAGTTTGGCACATATTCCCTGGAATAGCGCCGCAATGGTAATAGTTTCCTGCACCGTTAGGGGCACATCACAAATACGAAATTCGACGGTATTAAAAAAGGGATGTACACGAAGATCCCACCATATTTTTTTTGCATTATCGATGCAGTTGGTTTTTACCAAAAGCTTTATATAATTATCATAAGCTTCTATGCTGTCAAATAAATCGGGTATGCCTGTACGTGGAAATTTATCAAAAACTTTTGTGCGGTATGATTTATAACCCGTTTGCCTTCCTTCCCAAAAAGGAGAGTTGGTGCTAAGTGCATAAATGTGTGGTAAAAAATAACGGGCAGAGTTAGCAATGTGAATGGCCATTTCCCTGTTTTCCATCCCCACATGCACGTGCAGACCGAAAATAAGATTGCTTCTTGCCGCTTCCTGTAATTCATTTATTATTTGATGATATCTTGCATGATCTGTTGTGAGTTGCAGTTCCCAATGGCTGAAGGGATGGGTGCCCGATGCTCCAACCCATAAGCCAAGGTCATCTGCGATAGCGCTTATTGTTTTGCGAAGAGTTGCAACATCCATATATGCCTCATCAATATTCTGGCATATATCTGTTCCAACTTCCACTACCGCCTGGTGCATTTCAGCTTTTACTTTGTCCTTAATAACCTTTTCACCTTCATGCACAATTTTTTGCTCGTGGCTT